>JAQGHJ010000287.1 GCA_028288905.1 Phycisphaerales bacterium
GGCGGCGGGGCGATCCCGACGGCGGGCGCGGTCACCGGTGCCGGGGCGAGCAGCCGGAATCCGACGAATCCCAGCAGACCCAACGCCACAATGGCCGACAGCCCGACGATCACCAGTTTGGTACCCGGCCGCTTGGCGGCCGTGCCGGGGTCGGCGTAGTCGAGCCCGCCCGGCGTCGGCCGGCGGTTCACCAGCCCGCTGGAGATGCCGCTGCTGGCCACCACGCTCGCCAAGTCGTCGAGCCCCGAACTGGGCACGCCCGCCCCGGTCGCCGACCGGCTGGAGTAGAGCGCCTTCTGCGCGTTCGCCCCGCTCCCGCGGGCCGACTGCTTAAGGTGTGACGGGACGGTCTGGATCGTCCCGCAGTGTTGGCACCGGCAAACGCCGCCGGCGAACGCATCGTCCATCTCCAGCGTGGTTTTGCACTTCGTGCAGATGAGCGTGATCAAGGAGCCCTCCGGCGCTGGGAACTGCAGATTTCCGATTGCAGATTGCAGATCGTCGGAACGCGCCGGACGTGGTGACGACGTTCCGTCCCCGGCGTGGCCACTCCGGCGATCCAATCTGCAATCGGAAATCTGCAATCGGCAATACTCTTACCCGCCCGCCGCCGGCTGTGCCACCCGGGCCTCACGGGTGCCAAAGGTAGTAGAACCCGGTCGGCAGCACGCCGGCCTGCTCGGGCAGCGCGAGGCGGACGACGCCGGCCTGCGGGGCGGGGGCGGACGTGGCAGCGTAGATCGACCCGCCGTCCCCGAACGGGCGGGCGTACAGGACGGCCGACGCCTTCGGCGCGTTCGCCAGCCGCCGGGCCTCGTCCAGCGCGTCGGCCAGCAGGCCGGTGCGGTCGGCCAGCCCGAGCTCCACCGCCTTCGCCCCGCTGAACACCCGCCCGCTGAACGCCCCGGCGTACCCGTCCTTCTTATAGTCGTTCAGGTCGGCCGCGACCGGCTCGGTCACCGGCCGCCGCTCCTTCACGACCGCCACAAACCGGGCGAAGTATTCGTCGACCATCTGCTGCATGACGGCCCGCTCGTCCCCCTTCAGGTGCCGCCACGGCGACCCGAGGTCCTTCAGCGACCCGCTCTTGATCGCGGTCGTCGTCACCCCGAGCTTGCTCAGCGTGTCCTGGAACTCGATCGCCTCGAAGATGACGCCGATGCTCCCGACGACGCTCGTCGGCTGGGCGACAATCTTGTCGGCCGCACACGCGACGTAGTACCCGCCGCTGGCGGCCACCTCTTGGGTGCTGGCGACGACCGGCTTGCCGGTCTTCTGCCGGAACCGGCGGACGAGCTCGTACATCGTGTCCGACGCCGTGACCGTCCCGCCCGGCGAGTTCACCCGCAGCACGACCGCCTTGACGGCCGAGTCCCGCTCGGCCGCGTCGAGCTGCTGGGCGAACTTGCTGACCACGTTCTCCCCCGGCCCGCCGAGCAGCGCGCCGGTCCGGGCGTTCGCCAGCATCCCCTCGACCTCGACGATCGCGATCTTCCCCCCGCCCCACCCGCCCGGCTGGACCGTCTGCTCCTCCAGGTCGGCCGTGTTGTTGACCGGGGTGACGAGGAAGCTCGGGGCGCACCCACCGAAAGCAAGTAGGAGTAGGGCGGCGAGGGCCGCTGGGCAGGAACGGACGACGGGCCTAACCAACATGGTGAGCGACGACAGGCGCATGGGCGGACGTCTCGGTTTGGGAGGGGGTATCGGTGGCGGCAGCGCCGCCGCGGTCGGCATAAGATGGGATGCCCGGGCGCGGCCGCACGGGTGAGCCGCCGAGGACGACTATAGCGTCCGCGGCGTCCGGAGCGGCCGGCGGGCGGAGCCGTGACCTGCCTCGGCCGGCTAAACTGCCTGACGTCTCCCATGGCCTACCACGTCCGCCGAGCCGACTTCTCCCGCCTCGTCGAGCAGGCGCTCGCCGAGCTGCCCGAGCCGTTCGCCGGGTACATCGAGGAGGTGCCGGTCGAGATCCGGGACCGGCCGACGTCGAAGCAGCTCCGTTCGGTCGGGCTGTCCGAGGACGAGCTGCTGCTGGGCCTGTACCAGGGCATCCCGCTGACCGAGCTGAGCGTGGAACACTCGGGTCGGGTGCCGGGCGTGATCCTCATTTTCCAGGAGGACGTCGAGCTCGCTTGTGACTCGGAAGCCGAGCTCGTCCGAGAAGTCAGGGTGACGGTGCTGCACGAGCTCGGTCATCATTTCGGGCTCGACGAGGAAGACCTCGAACGGCTCGGATATGGCTGAGCCGGCAGAACTTATCGGCCCGGGCGAGCGTACCTTCGAAGTCTTGGGGTTTACGGGGCCTGCGGCCGGCGGGCCGTCGATGATGGGGGCCGCGGGTGACGCGGCGGCCGTCGGACCGACGGGCACGGCCCTTGAGACAAAGGGAACGATTTGCCCGTTTCGGGTTGTTTCGCCCGGCGGGCGGTCACAAAATGTGGTGCGAATGTCTCGCGGCGGACGTTCCCTCCCTTCTGAGGGGATGGCCGACCGCCACCACCGGTTTCGGCCCCGGCCGGAACAGGGCACTCGGGCGGCCGGACGCCATCTGGTACTTCATCCCGTTGCGATCGCCCGGGGCGGGGTGGGGCGGCGGCCACTGGTCAAGTTGGAGGACGCGATGCTTCAGGCTCACATGGCACGGACGTCGGCACGGGTAGCGGTGTGGACGCGGACGCTGGCCGTCGCGGTAGCCG
>JAQGHJ010000338.1 GCA_028288905.1 Phycisphaerales bacterium
CGTTCAGGTCGGCCCCGACCTTGCCGAGGTCAACGGTCATGCCGTCGGTCATCGTGCTAATGACCTTGTCCGTGGCGGCGTTGATGAGTTGCACGGTCGGCTGGGCCGCCATCAGGCGGCGGTCCTCCAGCCGTTCGGCGACCGACGACACGGCGGCGGCGGCGTCGATCAACGCCCGGGCCGGAGCGCGGCGGGCGGTGACGGCCGCCCGGCTCTGGCCGGTGCGGGCGAACGTGCGTGCGAACAGATTCCGTCGGGACGGCAATGCCATCGTTCGACCTCCTGGGGTTGAATGTCCTCGAATAGGCCCGCCGGTACGCGCCGGGCCGATGTCGCTTTCCCGGGTAGCTCCGTCCGCCGGGTCCGCGACACGTCTCGTGGGTGAGGAAGGTTTAAGGGACCACGCTAGAACGGCACAAGGCGAAACGAGGCCGTTCTGAAGAAAAACTCACCGCCGATAAATCCGGGTGCCGCAAGCATACGACACTGCATCGGGACAATACGGTCCGCTGCAGTGCGATCGTCGCGTTACAGGCAACCCGCTATGACGGCCGCGGCCGTGGCGGAACGATGCAATTATTCCCTGCTTTTCGAGTGCCGAAGCATCTATCCGGCACTGGTTGCAATAAAGGGCATCGCGCCGTTCGCCCCGTCTCAATTACAATCGAATAGGCCAGTGAAGCTGGTGCCGAGACCGGGCACAGCAGTATCCCGTGTTTCATCTCGGTGGCATCCACGCGTCCGCTCGGCCCCTGATCAGTGCGGCGGATGTCCGCCTCGAAAGCCAGAAAAAAAGCGACGGGCGACGCGTCCGTCCGCGTCGCCCGTCGCGTTGTTACGTTTCGACCCGAGCCAAGTTCAGGCCCCGCCCCCTCAAAATCTCAATTTCGTGCCCCCGTCGTCTCGGCGGCCGGTCGTTGGATGTGGACGAAGGTGCCTTTTTTGTTCCCCACCACGACGTCCGGCCGCTTGTCGCCGTTGACGTCGACGGCCATCACCTGCGTGCCGATCCCGCTGTCGTTGTCGATCTCGTACCCGGTGAACGTCGGGACGCCGCCCGCGCGGGTCAGCTTGAACCAATACAACACCGCCGGCGCAGCGGGCTCCGCGTCACCCTTCGCCCCGTGCGCCCAATACCGCTTGCCGGTGACCACGTCCTTGATGCCGTCCCCGTCGATGTCGACGAGGTCGATCGCGTGCAACTGGCTGAACCGCAGTCCCTGCGGGTTCTCCTCGGCCTTCGAGCCCATAACCGTGTGCTGCTCGAACGATCCGTCCGCCTTCTGCTCGAACCACGCCAAACCGAACGCGTGGGCGGCGAGCGACGTGATCACGTCCGGGCGGCCGTCCCCGTTCACGTCGTACACGTGCATCTGCGCCCCGCCGGGCCCGAACTTGACGTCGTGCCGCTTCCACGGCCCGTCGCCGGCTTTCTCCTTCGGCTGCTCCCACCAGCCGTCCTTCTCCAGCAGGTCCATCTTCCCGTCCCCGTTCACATCGCCGACGCCGAGCCCGTGGGTGAACCGCTGGTACCCCTTGCCCTTGGGGGTGACGGCGTGGAACGTCCATGGCTTGGCCGGGTTCGCCCAGTCGGCCGTCGCGTACCCGAGCGTCCCACCCTCCTTGTCCGTGCCGCCGGTGCCGCAGACCATGTCCGGCTTGCCGTCCCCGTCGACGTCCGTGAACTGCGGGCTCTCATTGTCCACCATCGCCAGCACCTGATGGCGGGCCCACGGCTTGTCCGCCGCCGGGTCCTTCGAGTCGGCGACTTTCGGGTTCTCGAACCAGCTCGCGTCCTTTCCCGGGAAGCCGTAGATCAGGATGTCGTCCCACCCGTCGCCGTTGAAGTCGTAGACGAACGCGAAGAAGTTGTCCGAGTACCCGGCCGGGTCGAACGCCTTGGCCGGCTGGGGCGTACCGGCCTTGTCCGGGTAGGCGTAGTACTGGTGCTTGGCGGCGTGGGCGAAGTCCCCGCCGGCGTACCAGTACGGGCCGGCGACGACGTCCATCTTGCCGTCGTGGTTGAAGTCCCCAACCGCCGCCCCCTCTGAGAAGAACTGGTCGCTCAACTTGTACTTCGTCCACGCGACCGGCGACGGCGGGACCGGAGTGGCGGCGGCGGCCGGCTTCGCGGCGGGTGCGGGTTTGAGCATCTCGGCCGGCTTGTCGTCGGCCGCGACGGCGGCGAGCCCGCCGAACAGGGCGGCAGCGGCAAAGACCGCGGCGGGGGCGAAGGCGGTACGGGGTAGGAGGCGGCGGGCGTGGGTCATGGCGGTCGGTTCTCGGTTCGGGTCAGACGAGTGGTGGGGGCCGGTCGCCCCCGGCGGGCGGCGGCACTGCGTCCGTCTAAGATAACGGTACCGGCGGTGGCTGCGGGCGTTAAGTCGCCGCGGGGCGACCGAGCCCACAACGCCCACGGCCCCTGGCGATACCTAACGACGGCAATCGGGTCGCTAACGGGCTGGACGACGCCGCTTCGACGAGATCCAAGGGGCCAGCCCGCTTGTACCGGTCCAGCATTTTGGACACGACCGGGTGCCATGTTTTCGATCCTCCGGCTGCTGGCTCACATAGGATCAGCCGTGTCCCCTCAGACCCGTTGGCAGTGAGCCGAGCTCTTCCTGGTGGGTGCGTCCCGCGATCCTCGTGCCTTGGAGGCGTGCCGTTGTTGATCCGACCGATCCGTCTCCCGGGCATCTCCGCACGCCCGCTCCCCCTCGTCGTCGTGGCGTGCGTGCTATGGGCACCCACGTTCGCGACGCATGCACGCGGGCAGGCGTTCGAGAAGGACGCCAAGCCGTTCTTGGCCGCCTACTGCGCCGACTGCCACAAGCCCGGCAAGGCGAAGGGTGACTTGGACCTGTCGAAGTTCCAGGCCGAGCCGAAAGGACCCGGGGCAGGCAAGGTGTGGGAGTCGGTCACCGAGCGGGTGCGGGCCGGGGAGATGCCCCCTGCCAAGTCGAAGCAGCCGGGCATCGGCGAGAGAGACCGAATGCTGGCGTCGCTGAAGCCGCTGATGAAGGAGGAGCTCGACTGCGGGAAGGTGGCCAGCGACGCGACGATGAAGTTCTACCCCGGCCACGTGATGAGCCGGCGGTTGAACCGGACGGAGTACGCGAACACCGTCCGCGACCTGCTCGGCGGCCTCGACACGGGTGCCGGCGACGACCTGCCGACCGACGGGGCCGGCGGCGAGGGGTTCGACAACAACGGCGACGCCCTGTTCACGTCCGCGATCCACGTCGAGCAGTACGTCGACGCGGCCGGGCGAGCCCTGGCACCGGTGTTCGGCGGGGCCGCCGATGACGCGGGCGGCAAGCCGCTCCCGCCCGAGCGGGTCGCAGCGGCTCGAAAGGCCGTCGTCGTCGCCGCCCCGGACGACCGCACCCTGCCACGCGAGGCCGCCCGCTTGGTGGTGGCGGAGTTCGCCCGCCGCGCGTTCCGCCGGCCGCCCGAGCCGCCGGAGGTGGAACGGTACCTGACGCTGTTCGACAAGGCGTCCGCCCGCGGAGACGGGTACGAGCCGGCCCTGAAGCTCGCGCTCCAGGCCGTGCTGGTGTCGCCGAACTTCCTGTTCCTTGTCGAGCCCGAGCCGGAGCAGGACGGCGTGTACGAGCTGGGCGACTTCCCGCTCGCCAGCCGGCTGAGCTACTTCCTCTGGGCGACGATGCCCGACGAGGAGCTGTACCAACTCGCCGCCGCAGGCAAGCTGCGGACGGACGACGCGCTCCGTAGCCAGGTCCGGCGGATGCTGAAGGACCCGAAGGCCCGCGGCATGGCCGACAGCTTCGCCGTCCAGTGGCTCGGCCTGCGACCGCTCGGCACAACGGCGAAGCCGGACCCCACGCTTTACCCCGAGTTCACCGACGCGATCGCGGCCGCGATGCGGGAGGAGGCGGTTCGGCTGTTCGACTACGTCGTCCGCGAGGACCGCCCGCTCACCGACCTGCTGGACGCGGACTACACGTTCGTCAACGACGACCTCGCCCACTTCTACGGCCTGCCGCCCGTCGCCGGGAAGGATCTGCAAAAAGTCGCGCTGCCGGACCGTACCCGCGGCGGAATCCTAGGACTGGGGGCGGTCCACGTGACCACGAGCTACGCCCGGCGTACCAGCCCGGTGCTGCGAGGCAAGTGGGTGCTCGGCGACGTGCTGGGCACCCGCGTCCCGCCGCCCCCGCCGAACGTGCCGGAGCTGCCGGCCGACGGCAAGTCGGCCGAGGGCCTGAGCCTCCGTGCGCAGCTCGAACTGCACCGCAAGAACCCCGACTGCGCCGGCTGCCACAGCCGGATGGACCCGCTCGGCTTCGGCCTGGAGAACTTCGACGCGATCGGCCGCTGGCGGGACACGCTCGACGGCAAGCCGCTCGACACCAGCGGCGTGCTGCCCGGCGGCGACAAGTTCGGCGGCCCGGCCGAGCTGAAGAAGGTGCTGCTCAAGCGCAAGGCCGAGTTCCAGACGAACCTGACGCGGAAGCTGCTCGGCTTCTCGCTGGGCCGGGAATTAATGGCGGGGGGTCGCCGGCCGGGGCAGTTCGACCAGTGTGTAATCGACGACTGCGCCGCCGCGCTGGCCAAGGCGGATGGTAGGGCGGGGGCGGTGTTTGAGACGATTGCCCTCAGCCGGCCATTCCGATACCGATTCGTGCGGAAGTAGCCTTCGTCGGCTCCGCCGAATGGCGGCTGTTGGCCAACGGTGCAGCGGGGCGAAATAACACTGCGCCGCCGCGTCGGTACTCACGGGGTCCGTGCTGCCGTGCGGTGCCGCCGAGCAGCCTCCCGACATATGCAGGCGAAGCGTCTGGCGGCGCGATTGGTTAGGGACTTCTATGAGCACTAAGCCTTGGCACCTCTCCCGTCGCACGCTGCTCTGCGGCA
>JAQGHJ010000415.1 GCA_028288905.1 Phycisphaerales bacterium
CTCACGACGTTGGTGCTCGGACCGTGGGGGATGATCTCGCTGATCGTCTCGCCGTTCTTCCTTCTGAACAACGTCTTCCGTTACGCGACGGCCCTGCCGATGCCGGCCGTCCCGCCGGGTGCCCGCGTCCCGCAGCTCGACCCGACGACGTACCACCGGCTCTTGCCGCACGCCGACACTTTGTTCACCCGCCTCAACGGCGGCGAGGAACTGACGTCGGTCGTCACCGGCGTCGCGTCGTCCGTCGGAGGCGTGACGCCCGGCCAGGTGCTGCTCTTCGTCTCCCACCTCGCCCGCCAGTCCCAGCCGCAACCGGCGCAGCCGTTTACCGGCGGCTTTCCCGTCCTGCCCGCCGCGTCGGCCGGCCCGCCGCCGCTGCCCGTGCAAGCGGTTTGAGGTCGCGAGGCCGATCCTGTTCGCCCCTGGCTGGCAGTTGCAGGCCGACCAATCGATCGGCGCGGACATCTTCACCCAGGCCGCCCCGTCCAAATGGATGACCCTGCTCGGCGGACGCGTTCGCTCGACACGGGCGACCGGGCGGCCCTGTTCGCTGGCGCGAGCGGCTTATCGTCCGGTCATCTGCTCCAGCTTCTCGGGGTATCGAGCCCCCTGCACCGTGATTCGGGCGGCGGCGGCGGCGATGTCCCGCAGGTCGTCGGGCGTGAGTTCGACCGAGGCCGCTCCAATGTTTTCCTCCAGGCGGTGCAGCTTCGTGGTGCCCGGGATCGGGACGATCCAGGGCTTCTGGGCGAGCAGCCACGCGAGGGCGATCTGGGCCGGCGTCGCCTGCTTCCGTGTGGCGGTGGTGGCGAGCAGGTCGACCAGGGCCTGGTTCGCCTTGAGGGCTTCGGGCGTGAACCGCGGCAGGGTGCTGCGGAAGTCGGCGCTGTCGAGCTTCGTGTCCGCCTTCATCGCGCCCGTGAGGAAACCCTTGCCGAGCGGGCTGTAGGGCACGAAGCCGATGCCGAGTTCTTCGAGCGTCGGGATCACCTCTTTCTCCGGCGTCCGCGTCCAGAGCGAGTACTCGCTCTGGAGCGCGGCGACCGGCTGGACCGCGTGCGCCCGGCGGATCGTCCCCACGCCCGCCTCGGACAGCCCGAAGTGCTTGACCTTGCCCTGGCCGATGAGGTCCTTCACCGCGCCGGCCACGTCCTCGATGGGCACGCTCGGGTCCACCCGGTGTTGGTAGAGCAGGTCGATCGTGTCGACCTTCAGCCGCTTTAGCGACCCCTCGACGGCCTGCTTGATGTGGTCCGGCCGGCTGTTCAGGCCCGCCATCCCGGGCCGCTTGTCGCCCGAGACGTCGAACCCGAACTTGGTCGCGATTACCACCCGTTCGCGGAACGGGGCGAGGGCGTCGCCGACGAGGTCCTCGTTGAGGTACGGCCCGTACACCTCGGCCGTGTCGAAGAATGTGACACCGCGGTCGACGGCGGCGGCGAGCAGGGCGGTCATCTCCTTCACGTCCTTCGGCGGGCCGTAAGAGAAGCTCATGCCCATGCAGCCGAGGCCGAGGGCGGACACGTTTAAGCCGCAGTTCCCGAGTGTTCGCGTTCGCATGATTTTCCCTGTCCAGTTCACCGTGAATGGGTTCGCGGCCGCACCCGCGTTTACCATCCGCCATTCAATCTGACTTCAGCGACGCCATGTCGATCGAGAACCGGTACTTCACGTCGGACTTCACGATCCGCTCGTAGGCCTCGTTAACCTTCTGGATCGGGATCACCTCGACGTCGGAGGTGATGTGGTGTTGGCCGCAGAAGTCGAGCATTTCCTGCGTCTCGGCGAGGCCCCCGATGGGCGAGCCGGAGAGGCTGCGGCGGCCCATGATGAGGCCGAACGCCGCGACCGGCAGCGGCTTCTCCGGGGCGCCGACGAGGGTGATGTTCCCGTCCCGCGTGAGTAGGTTGATGTAGGCGTTGATGTCGTGGTCGGCCGCGACGCAGTCGAGGATGAAGTCGAAGCTGCCGGTGTGCTTCTGCATCTCGTCGGCGTTCTTGGAGACGACCACCTCGTCCGCCCCGAGCCGCAACGCGTCCTCCCGCTTGTTGGGCGACGTGGTGAACACGACGGTTTGCGCGCCGAACGCGTGGGCGAACTTCACGCCCATGTGCCCCAGCCCGCCGAGGCCGACGACGCCGACCTTCTTCCCCTTGGTGACGCCCCAGTGCCGCATCGGCGAGTAAGTCGTGATCCCCGCGCACAGCAGCGGGGCGGCCCCGGCGAGGTCGAGGTTGGACGGGATGCGCAGGACGAACCGTTCGTCGACCACGATGCTGTCGGAGTAGCCGCCGTAGGTGACGGGGGCGGTTTTGTGCTTGTCCGGCGAGCCGTACGTCAGCACCTGGCCCGGGCAGAACTGCTCGAGGCCCGCTTGGCAGTTCGGGCAGGTGTGGTCCGAGTCGACCAGGCAGCCGACGCCGACGAGGTCGCCCGCCTTGTACTGGGTGACGGCCGATCCCACCTTGGTCACCTTGCCCACGATCTCGTGGCCCGGCACGGCGGGGTAGACGGCCGGCATCACGTCGTGCCACTCGTCGCGGGCGTAGTGTAGGTCAGAGTGGCAGATGCCGCAGAACAGGATTTCGATCTGCACGTCGCGGTCGGTCGGGTCGCGGCGGGGGATCGTGTCGGACGCCAACGGCGAGCTCTTGCTGGCGGCGGAGTAGGCTTTGGTCTTGTACATGGGTTCGCGCTCCTTCGCTTTGCTTCGGTTCCGAATCACTTCCGGTATTGCTCGTCGGACACCTTCTCCATCCACTCCACGGCCTTGCCGTCGAGCTTTTCCTGGATGGCGGTGTGCGTCATCGCCGTCGTCGGGGTCGCCCCGTGCCAGTGCCGCTCGCCCGGCGGGAACCAGACCACGTCGCCGGGGCGGATCTCCTCGACCGGCCCGCCCTCGCGTTGGGCCCAGCCGCAGCCGGCCGTCACGACGAGCGTCTGGCCGAGCGGGTGCGTGTGCCACGCCGTGCGGGCGCCGGGTTCGAACGTGACGCTGGCCCCGGCCACCCGGCCCGGGGCGGGCGCGTCGAACAGCGGGTCGATCCGTACCGTGCCGGTGAACCAATCCGCCGGCCCCTTGCCGGACGGCTGAGAGCCGCCTCGCTTGATGTCCATATGCCTCTCCTTTGGGCTGGGGAATCGCCGCGACCGATGCTCGGGTGGCCACGCCGCCCTCGCCCGGTATTACAGGCCTGCCGCCGCCGCCGGTCTGCGCCCGTTTCTCCTGATTGTTAGCCTGATCCTCCAGCCCACGCGGCGGCTCGGTCACGGGAGCCGGAGAACGGCGCCTAAAGTTCCAGCGACATGAAGAGCCGAATCGAACCCCTACTTGACGACAGGCGGTCGCGGACCCGCCTGGCCGGATTGGCGGACGAGGTCGCGGCGCGAGAGTGGAGCTATGCGACAGCGGTGAGCGAGGTACACGTGTCCCGCATGTCGGGCGCGATGTGGTGCTGCCCGAACGTGTACGGGCCGAACATCGTGTTCGTCGTGCAGGGGCGAAAGCGCGCCGACCTGGGCGGCGAGGTCTTCCGATACGACCCGGACCACTACGTGGTGTTCGCGGTGCCGCTACCGTACGAGTACGAGTGGGACGCCACCCCGGGGGAGCCGCTGCTGGCGGTCTCGCCGGCGCTCGAGCCGACCCTGCTCGGCGAAGTGCTGGTCGTGATGGACGAGCCGGTGCCCGGCGAGGGTGACGGCGAGGACGGTGGGCTCCCGCGCGGCATCTCCTCCACCCCTATCACCCCCGACCTCGGCGACTCCGTCGCCCGGCTGTTGGAGTGCCTGCGGACACCGGCCGAAGCCCGCGTGCTCGGGCGGCAGACCGTGCGGGAGATCGTCTACAGGGTGCTGCGGGGCGAGCGCGGCGGGGTGCTTCGAGCCTTGGCCTGTCGGGAAGAACATTTCACCCGCATCGCCCGCGTCCTGCGGCACCCGCACGCCGAGTACGCCCGGCCCCACATCAACAACGACCTGGCCCGCCGGGCCGGCATGAGCGTGTCGGCGTTCCACCGGTACTTCAAGGCGGTGACCGCCACGTCCCCGCTTCAGTAGGTCGAGCGCGTCCGGCTTCACCGCGCACGGCTGCTGATGGCACACGGGGTTACAGCGCGAGCACGGCCGCCGCCGAGGTGGGGTACGAGAGCACGTCGCAGTTCGGCCGCGAGTTCAAACGGCTGTTCGGTACGTTGCTTCGGAGGCCGACGCTCAAACGCCCACGGACTCCGGCACCTCGGCGTTGTGGCTCACCTTCTGCACGTCGTCGTTGTCTTC
>JAQGHJ010000428.1 GCA_028288905.1 Phycisphaerales bacterium
GGGTTCTTCGGGCGAATAACGGGACGATAGGAACCCGGGGCTCCGCTCCGCTCCGCCCGCGGCTGGGGGCTGAACATCTGCCCACCGCTCTTCAACCAAACTCCTCCCCTCGGACTTGCCCACCCGTCCGGATTCGCCGGAACGCCACCTCATCCCGAGCGTACAGAGGGGCAGATGCTCCGCCGGACTCCATTCGCCGCCGCCGTGTTGTTCTGGGCGTGCCTCTTCCTTCCCTCGGCCCGGGCGGCCGACGGCGGGCGGGTGGACTTCGCCCGGGACGTGCTGCCGGTGCTTTCCGACAACTGCTTCCACTGCCACGGGCCGGACGAGAAGGCCCGCAAGGCGAAGCTCCGGCTCGACACGAAGGACGGGGCGTATCGGGTGGCGGACGGGGTGGCGGTCGTCGCGCCCGGCAACAGCGGGGGCAGCGAACTGGTCCGCCGGATCCTGTCCGACGACCCGGACGAGGCGATGCCGCCGCCCGGCGGCGTGCGGAAGCTGTCGGCCGACCAGAAGCAGACGCTGCGGCGGTGGGTCGATCAAGGGGCTCAGTGGGGGGCGCACTGGGCGTTCGTCCCGCCGCCGGCCCGCGTGCCTGTGCCCGCCCTGCCGCCCGCCCCGCCGGCCGGGTGGGCGGCGAACCCGGTCGATGCGTTCGTCCTCGACCGGCTCGCTCGCGAAGGGCTCGCCCCGCGGCCCGAGGCCGACCACGAGCGGCTGATCCGCCGGGTGAGCTTCGACCTGACCGGCCTGCCGCCGACGCCGGCCGAGGTCGACGCGTTCGTCGCCGACACGTCGCCCAAGGCGTACGAGCGGGTGGTCGACCGGCTGCTTGCCAGCCCGCGGTACGGCGAGCGGATGGCGGCCGACTGGCTCGACGTCGCCCGGTTCGCCGACACGCACGGCTACCAGATGGACCGGTTCCGCCCCGTCCACCCGTACCGGGACTGGGTGATCGGGGCGTTCAACGCCAACGTCCCGTTCGACCGGTTCGCGACGATGCAGCTCGCCGGCGACCTGATGCCGCCGGCCGCCACGCTGGCGGCGACGAAAAACCAGGTGCTGGCGACCGCATTCAACCGGCTGCACATGCAGAACGAGGAGGGCGGGATCGTCGCCGAGGAGTTCCGGGTCGCGTACGTGGCCGACCGGGTGAACACGTTCGGCACGGCGTTCCTCGGGATGACGTTCGAGTGCGCCCGGTGCCACGACCACAAGTACGACCCGGTGAGCCAGCGGGACGTGTACCAACTGTTCGCGTTCTTCCAGAACATCGATGAGAGCGGGCAGACGAGCTACTTCACCGACGCGACCCCCGTCCCGACGATGCTGCTGTCGACGGACGCGCAGGACGCAAAGCTGAAGGAGCTTGGAGAGGGGGTGCGCAAGGCGGGGGACGCGTACGACTCCGTGAAGAGGCAAGCGGCCGCAGGCCGAGGCGGGGCGGGCGGAGCATTTGAGGATTGGTCGAAGGCCCGACCCGAGCGGGTGCCGGACGCGCTGCCGGGGCTCGTCGCGCGGTACGACTTCGACGCGATCGAGAAGAACGCGGTCGTCAACGCGGTCGACCCGAAGGCGCCGGGCAAGGCGACGGAGAACCCGACGCTCGTGGACAGGCACCGCGGCAAGGCGGTGGGGCTCGGCGGCGAGAATGGGTTCACGTTCCCCGGCGTCGGTCGCTTCACCCGAGCCGACCCGTTCACGCTCGCCCTGTGGGTGAAGGCGGACGAGCTGGCCCCGCGGGCCGTGCTGCTGCACAAGAGTAAGGCCCCAGCCGACGCCGGCAGCCGGGGGTACGAGCTGCTGCTGGAGGACGGGCGGATCGCGTTCGGGCTGCACCATATGTGGCCCGGCAACGCGCTGAAGGTGGTGAGCAAGCGGGCCGTGCCGGCGGGCGCGTGGGCGCACGTCGCGGTGACGTACGACGGGTCGAGCGCGGCCGCCGGCGTGCGGCTATACCTCGACGGCGAGCCCGCGGAGGTCGAGGTCGTCCGGGACGGGTTGTGGAAGGACATCACCTACGGCCGCGGCGGCGAGCCTGACCTGACCCTCGGCTACCGCTTCCGCGACAACGGGTTCAAGGGTGGCGCGGTCGACGACCTGGAGGTGTACAACCGCGACCTGAGCGCGCCCGAAGTCGCCCACGTCGCCGGCAAAGGCACGCTCGAAGCCGCTTGGCGGTTTCGCGATGTAGGTTCTGTGTCCGGGGGTGGCGCGAGCGGAGAAGAAGGAGTCGCTGCCCGCTCTACCCTCGCGACCTACTACGCCGCCGCCGCCTCGCCCGACGTCGCCCGGGCTCGCGCCGCCCTTCGCGCCGCCCGTGCCGCTCAGTCGGACTTCGTGAACCCGATCCCCGAGATGATGGTGATGAGGGAGCTGCCGGTGCCGAAGCCGGCGTACGTCCTCGTCCGCGGGAACTACGACGCCCCAGGCGAGCCCGTGTCGGCCGACACGCCGCACGCGCTGCCGCCGTTCCCGGCGGGCCAACCGCGCAACCGGCTCGGCCTCGCCCGCTGGCTGTTCGACCCGGACAACCCGCTGGCGGCCCGGGTGGCGGTCAACCGGCTGTGGCAGCAGATGTTCGGCCGGGGGATCGTCGAGTCGGCCGACAACTTCGGCACCACCGGGTCCGTCCCCACCCACCCGGAATTGCTCGACTACCTCGCCCGAACGTTCGCTGGCGACCTCGCCTGGGACCAGAAGCGGCTCCTTAAGCTCCTGGCGACGTCCGCCACCTACCGCCAGTCGAGCAAGGCGTCGTCCGACCTGCTCGCCCGCGACCCGTCGAACGCCCTGCTCGCCCGCGGCCCCGCCCGCCGGCTGACGGCCGAGATGCTGCGGGACCAGGCGCTGGCCGACGCCGGGCTGCTCGTCGAGCGCCTCGGCGGCCCGAGCGTCAAGCCGTACCAGCCGGCCGGGCTGTGGGACATCGCCATGGGCAAGCCGAGCTACGACCAAAGCCACGGCGACGACCTGTACCGCCGGAGCCTGTACACGTTCGTCAAGCGGACCGTCGCCCCGCCGTCGCTCCTGACGTTCGACGCCACCGACCGCAGCGGCTGCACCGTCAAGCGGCAGAGCACGAGCACCCCGCTGCAGGCGCTGGCGCTGCTGAACGACGTGCAAATGACGGAGGCGGCGAGGAAGGTGGCCGAGCGGGCGATCCGAGCGGGCGGCCAGGACGACGCCGCCCGAGCGGCCTACGCGTTCCGCCTCGTGACCGGCCGGCGCCCGACCGACCGAGAGCTGCCCGTGCTGACCCGGCTCCTCGCCGAGCAGCGCGAGCTGTTCGCCGCCGACCCGCCCGCCGCCGCAAAGCTGCTGACCGTCGGCGAAAGCAAACCCGAACCAGCGCTCGACCCGGTCGAGGTCGCGTCCGCGTGCGTGCTCGCCCAGGCGCTGTTCGGTCACGACGAGGCGGTCATGCGGCGCTGACGGGATGACGCGGGAATCGGTGCATCCTGGGATCGGGCACGCCCTGCCCTCGACCGGCCGCCGGCCGTCGCTCCGCGGTTTGGCGACCTAGGTCGCCCGCGTTCGCCCGGGCACCGTCCGCGATCGACCCACAACGCGTAGCCCCGACGAGGCAGCACTCATGTACTGCGGCAACATCAACCGCGCGATGAACCGCCGCGACCTCCTCGCCCGCACCGGGCTCGGGCTCGGCGGCGTCGCGCTCGCCGGACTCCTCAACCGCTCCGCTGCCGCGACCCCCGCCGCCGGCACCCTCCTCACCCCGCACCTCGCCCCCCGGGCCAAGCGGGTCATCTACCTGTTCATGTCCGGCGGCCCGAGCCAGGTCGACCTGCTCGACCCCAAGCCCGCCCTCGACAAGCTGCACGGCCAGGACCTGCCCGCATCCGTCCGCATGGGCCAGCGACTGACCGGCATGAGCGGCAATCAATCCATCCTGCCGCTCGCCCGGTCGGCGTTCGCGTTCACCCGGCACGGGGCGAGCGGCATGTGGGCGAGCGACCTGTTGCCGTGGACGGCGAAGCTGGCCGACGAGCTGTGCGTGGTCCGGTCGATGCGCACGGACCACATCAACCACGACCCGGCGATCACGTTCTTCCAGACCGGGCACCAGCTGCCCGGCCGGCCGAGCATGGGGGCGTGGCTGAGCTACGGGCTCGGGTCGGCCAACGAGAACCTGCCGGCGTTTGTCGTGCTCGTCAGCCGCGACCGGATCGACCAGCCGCTGTACGCCCGGCTGTGGGGCAACGGGTTCCTGCCGAGCGTGCACCAGGGCGTGCGGTTCAACAACGGCCGGGACCCGGTGCTGTTCCTGAAGAACCCCGACGGCGTGAGCGGCGCCGGCCGGCGGAAGATGCTCGACCGGCTGGCCGAGCTGCACCGCCTCCAGTTCGACGACCTCGGCGACCCGGAGATCAACGCCCGCGTCGCCCAATACGAGATGGCGTTCCGGATGCAGGCGAGCGTGCCGGAAGTGATGGACGTGGCCGGCGAGCCGGCGAGCACGTACGACCTGTACGGCGAGGAGGCCCGCACGCCCGGCACGTTTGCCGCCAACTGTCTGCTCGCCCGCCGGCTGGCCGAGCGGGACGTGCGGTTCGTCCAGCTCTACCACCCCGGCTGGGACCACCACGGCGGCCTGCCGGCCGGCATCCGCCGGCAGGCGAAGGACGTCGACCGGGCCTGCTACGCGCTGGTGACGGACCTGAGGCAGCGCGGGCTGCTCGACGACACGCTCGTCGTCTGGGGCGGCGAGTTCGGGCGGACGAACTATTCCCAGGGTAAGCTGACCGCCACCGACTACGGCCGCGACCACCACCCCCGCTGCTTCACCGTCTGGATGGCCGGCGGCGGCGTGCGGGCCGGCACCACGTACGGGGCGACGGACGAGCTGGGGTACAACGTGACCGCGGACCCGGTCGACGTCCACGACCTGCACGCGACGCTGCTGCACCAGCTCGGGATCGACCACGAGCGGCTGACGTTCAAGAGCCAGGGCCGACACTTCCGGCTGACGGACGTGCACGGGAAGGTGGTGCGGGGCGTGCTGGCGTGAGGGGTTGGGCCCGCCATTGGGGTGCGGGCTTTCCAGCCTGCACGGCTGACAACGCGAACGTGCACGCTGGAAAGCCCGCACCCCAACGGCGGCCGGCGCGGCCGGCAGGTCCCGATAACGCGGCCTCTTGGCCTCACTCCTTCAGCCCCCCGCCCGCTCGGCCGATGACGGCGACGGGATGTTCTCCGTCCTCAACATCGCCGCCAGCGGCCTGTCGGCCGCGTCCGCCCGGCTCGCGGTGACGGCCGGCAACATCGCCAACGCCGACTCGACCGGCTACCAAGCCCGCCGGGTCACCCTCTCCCCCGCCCCGCCGACATCCCCCGCCAGCCCCGCCGCAGGAGTTCGGGTCGACACCGTCACCCTCGACTCGTACCCCGGCGGCATCGACGCCGAAGGCGACCCGACCTCCAACGTCGACCTCGCCCGCGAGTCGGTCGACCTGATCCGCGAGCGGCACCAGTACACGGCCAACGCCAAGCTGCTCAAGGCCGGGGACGAGATGCTCGGGACGCTGCTGGACGTGCTGGCGAAGTGAACTCAACCCAGGGCGGCTGGGTGGAGCCTCGGCGTTCTCCACTTCACCCGCTCCACCGCGCGATCGACGTACGCCCCCAAGTTGTCCCGCTCGAAGTCTACATCCAGATCCATGAGCCGAACGCGGAGCCGGAGTTCCAGAGAGACGACGAACGCCAACAGCTCGCCGCCGAGCGTGCCGCCGACGCCCCAGGTCAGGAGCGCCAGCCGGTCGCCCGGCAGGCAGTACATGTTCGGCCACCCGAACTCGTCCATGAGCGCGCCGTTGACGACGGCTGCCACGTCCAGCCGTACCGGGTCATCGCCCCACGCTGCCCACGTCGTCGCGGTACGGGCCGACAACGCCTGTCCGACGAAGTCCTCGACCGGCTTCCGCCGCCTGTACTCCAACACTGCCGCGACCAGCCAGCCGAGCACTGGGACGAACACCAGCATCCGCTCGACGCCCGAGGGCGGCGGGCAGGCAACGGGGGGCTCGACCAGCGGGTTCATATCTCGATCCGGCATGCGCCTTCCCTCGCCGAAAATGCTCACCCCACCACCCGCCGCAGCCCCTCCCCGTACGGCGGCCGGACCACCCCGCGCTCGGTGATGATCGCCGTCACCAGCTCCGCCGGCGTGACGTCGAACGCCGGGTTGAACACGCCGACGCCGTCCGGGGCGGTCTGCTTGCCGAGGCCGTGGGTGACCTCGACGGCCGGCCGCTCCTCGATCGGGATCTGGTCGCCGGTGGCCAGGCTCATGTCGATGCTGCTGGTCGGGGCGGCGACGTAGAACGGGATGCCGTAGTGTCTCGCCAGCACGGCCACGCCGAGCGTGCCGATCTTGTTCGCCACGTCCCCGTTGGCGGCCACCCGGTCGGTGCCGACGATCACGCCGGCCACCTTCTTCTGCGCCATCACGGTCGCGGCCATGTTGTCGCAAATGACGGTGGTGTCGACGCCGTTCGCCTTCAGCTCGAACGCGGTGATCCGGCTGCCCTGTAGCAGCGGGCGGGTCTCGTCGGCGTAGACGTGGAACCGGTGACCCCGCTCGACGCCGACGTACACCGGGGCGAGGGCGGTGCCGTACTGCACGGTTGCGAGCCCGCCGGCGTTGCAGTGGGTGAGCAGGCGGATGACGCCGTCCGCCGGGTCGGCCAGGGGCGTGAGCAGGTCGAGCCCGTGCGCCCCGAGCTTGCGACAGGCGGCCGTGTCCTCGTCGAGCATGTGTTTCGCCGTCGCCAGCAGCCGGGCCTTGATGACTGCGACGGCGTGGTCGTCGGCCGCCCCGGCCGGCAGGTCGCGGCCGGCGTCGCGGGCGGTGCGGCGCTGGCGGTCGATCGCCCAGAACAAGTTAACGGCCGTCGGCCGGCTCGTGGCGAGGTAGTCGCAGACCGTGTTCAGCCGGTCGTAGAACTCGAGCAGGTCGCCGGTGAAGCCGCGGACGCCGAGGTACACGCCGAACGCGGCGGCGACGCCGATCGCCGGGGCCCCGCGGACGACGAGCCGGCGGATCGCGTCCCACATCGCGTGCTCGTCGGCGACGTCGAGGTAGGTCGTCTCGGTCGGGAGCTTGGTCTGGTCGAGCAGCCGGCAGGCGTCGGCGGCCCATTGGACGGTCTGGAGCATGAGCCGATGGTACGGGCGGCGCGGGCGGCGGACGAGGCGACGGGCGGGATCGGTGCGGGTGACGGTAGGAGGGTGCGGGACGGAGACATGGGACCGCGAAGGCGCGAAGAGCGCGAAGGAGGACGCGAAGGGGGAGAGGAGTGGAAGGGTCCGCGACGGGGCGTTCCGCCACCGCCTTTAACGTCGTGACAGCCTGGGGCGTGAAGTCGGGTCTCTGAAGAAACCTGCGTGCGACGGACCGACCGATTCCACCCGGAAGGGTGGGGTTCCACCGCGACGGTCGCCCCGAGCTCGCCCATGAAGAACCTCAACCATCCGGGTCGGGCTAGAGCGGTCCCCTTCATGGCGTAGCGGTCTTCAAGGAGCCGCGACCGTCAGGGAGCGGAGGAGTAGGAGGCGGACCGTTCGCGAGCACCGGCTGGGTCTTACTCCTCCG
>JAQGHJ010000435.1 GCA_028288905.1 Phycisphaerales bacterium
GGCCACCTCCATGTCCAGGTTCTGCTGGACCGTCGCTCGGCCGAACGGGGAGTCGGCGAGCTCCGGCACGTACGCCGCCACGGGTCGGGACAAGTCGACCGCCTCGGCGTCCGCCAGCACCGCCGCCAGAAGGCCGGTGACCGCCTTGGTCATCGACGCCCACTGGTGCGGGCGGTCCGGCGTCATGCCATCCAGGTAGCGCTCGTACACGACCCGCCCGCGGTGGAGGACGAGAAAGGCGTCGGCGGCCGAGGCGGCGAGGAAGGCGTCCAGCGTGGGAAGCGTCGGGGCCGCTGCCTCGGGATCAACACCGGCATCCAGCGGAAGTTCGGCCAAGTCGGCCGCGGGACCCCATGGCAGCGGGACGACCGGGCCCGTGCCTCGGCCGATGACTGTTGTAGGCACGAGGCCGGTCACCGTCCGCAGGGCGGCTCGGAGGTTGGATGGGTGCAGCCAGTTGGCCCGGCTCAGGCCGGCGGCGGTTGCAGGGGTGGGTGGGCTGGCGGGAGTCACGTCAGGCGGGCGAGCGACCAGAGCATTCCGCGGCCCATGCACGGCCGGACACAGGCGACCGAGTCTGCCCACCTTTCCCTTCGGGAGAGGTCGTCGCGGCGAAGCCGCGGCGGGTGAGGGTGAGCTCGAGTTTGCCCTGTGCTATCGGGCACGGTGGCTCCTCGAGCATGAGGCCGTGCCGACGTCACCCTCACCCCACCCCTCTCCTGGACGGAGAGGGGGCCGGAGGCGGGCCTTCGGTTGGGTAGTGGAATCACTCCTTCTTCGCCGACCCACCCGAGGCGGGCGGCGGCGGAGGGGGAGGCGGCGGTGGCGGCGACCCGCCGCCGGAGCCGGACGATTCCGTCTTGGCGGCCGGCTTCGATTCCGCCGGCTTGTCCGACCCGCCGGACTTCCCGCCCGCGTCGCCGCCGGACTTCCCGTCACCCCCTTTGCCCTCGCCGCCCTTATTGTCGGACGCCGGCTTGTCGCCGCCGCCCGACTCGGCCTTCGCCTGGTCCTTGTACCCCGCCTCGCGGTAGTCGGTGATGTAGAACCCGCTGCCCTTAAAGATCAGCCCGGCCCCGGCCCCGATCAGCCGGCGGACCGTGTCCTTCCCGCAGGCCGGGCACGTCTTGATCGGCGCGGCCGACATCGAGTGGAACTTCTCGAACTTGTGCCCGCAGGCGTCGCACTCGTATTCGTAGGTGGGCATGGGAGGGAAGGGGGAAAGGCTGAAGGATGAAGTCTGAAGGATGTAAACAGAGGCGGGAGCGGGTCGGGCGGGGCTCGTGGCCTCCGCTTCATCCTTCATCCCTCCGCCTTCATCCTTACGATTGGCTTACCGCCACCTGGGCGGGCCGGAGGACGCGGTCGCCGAGCTTGTAGCCCTTGGCGAACAGCTGGACGACGACCTGACCCTTGCCGGCGAGCTCCGGCGGGGCCGGCTGCTGCATGACGGCCTCCATGCCGGCCGTCGCGTCGAACGGGTCGCCGGGGGCCGGGGCGATCTCGGCCACCTGCTGCTGCTTCAGCACCGAGATCCACTGGTCGTGGACGAGCTGCAGCCCCTTGAGCATCACCTTCGCGTCGGTCTTGGCCGCGTCGACGGCCAGCGCCCGCTCGAAGTTGTCGATGACCGGCAGGAGGCTCTTGATGAGCGACTGGTTCGCGTAGACGACGCGCTGGTCGAACTCGGCCTGGAGCCGCTTCTGGCTGTTCTTGAAGTCGGCTGTCGTCCGGGCGAGCCGGTTGTACAGGTCGTCCCGCTCGGCCCGCAGGGCGGCGGACACGTCGCCGCTCGGGGCGGCCGCCCCCTGCTGCCCGTGCTCGCCCTGGGCGGCCGGCTCCGGCGAACCCTCGGGGGCCGGCGTCACGTTCGGGTCGTTGCTGTCGTCGATCGGGATGCGCGTCATTTGGGAAAAGTGTCCTTTGTCATGGGCCCGTTGTCATTTGTCGGGGTCGTCGAGGCCCACTCGTCACCCATCGGCCCGGGGTCCGGATGCCGTCGGCCATCCGTGACGAAGGACAAGGGACCCAGGACAAATGACGGCTAGCCTTGATCGCCCGTGAACACCTCGCGGAGCTTGTCCATGAAGCCCTTCCGCTGCGGCAGGTGGGCGTGGTCCTGGTCGTCGTCGAACTCGCGGAGCAGCTGCTTCTGCTTCTCCGTGAGCCGCTTCGGGACCTCGATCAGGATCTGTACCAGTTCGTCCCCGGTGCGGTAACTGCGGATGTCCGGCAGGCCCTTGCCCTTGAGCTTGAACACCTCGCCGTGCTGGGTGCCGGCCGGGACATCGAGCACGTCCCGGCCGGACAGGGTCGGGACGTCTATCTTCCCGCCGAGAGCTGCCTGGGCGAACGACACCGGCACCTGGCACACGACGTCGTTGTTGTGCCGGGTGAAGATCGGGTGCGGCTTGACCGAGATGTAGCAGTGCAGGTCGCCCGGCTGGCCGCCGGGGCCGTCGCCCGGCTCGCCCTCGCCGGCAATCCGCACGGCCTGCCCCTCGTGCACGCCGGCCGGGATCTTCACGGTCACGACCCGGTGCCGGTTCTGCTTCCCGCTGCCGGCGCACTTGGGGCAGTGGTCCTTGACGACGGTCCCGCGGCCGCGGCAGTTCGGGCAGGCCGTGACCATGCGGAACATGCCGCCGAACCCCTGCTGGGCGATCCTTCCTTGCCCCCCGCACTGGGGGCAGACGACCGGGGACGTGCCGGGCTTGGCCCCGGTGGCCTTGCAGGTGTCGGACGCGTCCTGCCGCTCGAAGTCGATCGTCTTCTCGGCCCGCGAAGCCACCTCGGCCAGCGT
>JAQGHJ010000441.1 GCA_028288905.1 Phycisphaerales bacterium
CCCGCCGGCTGGCCGCCGCGGACGCCCCCGCTTCGCCCGCCGGCGAGTACGCCGGGCTGAAGTTCGGCATCCAGAGCTACAGCCTCCGGGACCGCCCGTTCGACAAGGCGCTGGCCGCCCTGAAGGACGACCTGAAGTTGAAGTTCATCGAGGTCTACCCGAACCACCTGACCGGCCGCAGCCCCGACCAGGTGAAGGAGATGCTCGCCGCCGCCGGCGTCGCGATGACGAGCTACGGCGTCGTCCCGTTCAAGAAGGACGACGCGGCCAACCGCAAGCTGTTCGAGCTCGCCCGGACGTACGGGCTCAAGACGCTGGCGTGCGACCCGGACGACAACAAAGAGACGTTCGACAGCCTGGAGAAGCTGACCGAGGAGTTCGGCGTCCCGGTCGCGATCCACCCGCATGGCCCGGCCCACAAGTGGGGCAAGGTCGAGCAGCTCAAGAAGGCGTTCGACGGCCGGAGCCCGCGCATCGGCCTGTGCGCCGACACCGGACACCTGATCCGGGCCGGCGAGGACCCGCTCAAGGTGTGCGAGCTGTTCAAGGACCGGCTCCACTCGCTGCACCTGAAGGACTTCAAGAAGCTCGACACGAAGGACAAGCAGGGCAACGACAACTGGGAGGACGTGCCGGCCGGCACGGCCAACCTCGACGTCGACGGGCTGGTGAAGCTGCTCGTCGGGCTGAAGTTCGCCGGGCACGTGTACATCGAGTACGAGGGCAAGAAGCCGGTCGAGTCGATCGAGCAGTCCCTCGCCCGCGTGCGGGAGGCGGCGAAGAAGGCGACCGCTTGAAGGGGGAGCGCGAGACGGGACGAACGGTTGGCGGTGACAGTCACCGGAACCGGGCGAGGCGGCCCCGAACGCCCGGCGGGGCCTCCCCCTCTCCCTCCGGGAGAGAGGGGGGGAGTCCGGCCGGGCGTTCGGAGCGACCCTTCCAATTCGGGTCGATGGGCGAGAACACCTGCTGTCGCTTCCAGTCCGATTCCCGCCTCACTCCGACTCCAGCACCTCCCGCACCCGCGGGTTCAATTCCAGGAACCGCCCGTGCCGGCCGACGCCGTGGCGGCCGAAGTGGGTGGTGCATTCGAACCGCCGGCACGATCGCGGGCGGACGTCGTACACGGCGCACCGGTCGTCGTCCCCGAGGAACACGCACCGTCCGTCCCGATACGGCAGCACCTTCTCGACGACCGGCCGGCCGTCGTCGCCCACTACGGCCGCGTCGAGGGCCCACGGCCGGAACCGCCGGCGTTCGTCGTCGCCCTGTAACAGGACCGACCAATCATGCCCGTTCTGCTTGCAGCAGGCGGCGTAGCACCGCCCGCACGGGCTGGGGCCGACGATGGCGATGCGGATCGACGGCATCAGGGCGGGCCTGTCGGTGTGGTGCGGGTGAGCCAGGGGTGGACACGCGACGCGAAGGCGCGAAGGCGGACGCGAAGTAGCCGGGGAAACGCGGAGCAAGGCGTCGCGGATCGAGAGTTGGTTGCTGCCGGGCCCACCGCCCCCACGGATGTCATCCTGAGCGGAGCGAAAGACCCCTCGTCCACCGCGCGGCCACGACATGCACGTCGCGGGCCGTGGATTGTGAAAGGGTGGCCGTGCCGCTGGTGCGCGGCGTTCGGCCACCCTTTCACATTCCGATGGTCCCCAACCGCTGGCCCGGCGGCGCGGTGGATGAGGGGTCCTTCGCTCCGCTCAGGATGACATCCGTGGGTGTGGTGGGCACCACCGACCACCAGTCCTCTGCTTCGCGTCTTCCTTCGCGCTCTTCGCGCCTTCGCGTCGCACGTCCCCGCCGAGGGCCCTACTTCTGCACGCGGTACACCGTCGTCTTCGTCCGCAGGAAGAACGCCCCGTCGGCGACGGCCGGGCCGTTCATGAAGCCGTCGGGGAACTCGCCCTCGCCGAGCTTCTTGAACTCCCGCCCGGCCGCCAGCGTCGTCGTCACCCCGTTCTCGCCGAACAAGTACACCCGGCCGTCGGCCAGCACGGGGCTGGCGCTGAAGTTCTTGCCGTTCACCCGCTGCTTCCACACCTCGGCCCCGGTCGCGGCGTCCAGGCAGACCGCGATCGCGTCGTCGTCGACGGTGTACAACAGCCCGTCGTGCAGCAGCGGGCTCGGCCGCTTGGGCACGTTCTTCTTCACCCGCCACACCACCCGGTCGGCCCCGACCGCCCCCGTGCCGCCGGGGCGGACGGCGAGCAGTTCGGACTTGCCGCTGCCGGTCGGGATGTAGATCAGGTCCGGGCCGACGACCGGCGTCGTGCCCGGCGAGTGCGAGTCGACCCCGACGGCCGCGAAGTCCAGCCGCCAGATCTCCTTACCCGTCGCCGGGTCGTACCCGTACGCGGCCTTGCCGCCGACGCTCAGCAGTTGGTCCGCCCCGTTGATCTTCACGACCCGCGCGGTGCTGAACCCCTTGCGGAAGTCGCCGTCGGCCTTGGGAGCGTTCGTCTTGGGGTCGGTGTCCTTGTAGTCGACGGACCGGTCGGTCTTCCAGATCGTCTTGCCGGTCGCGGCGTCCATCGCGGCGACGTACTGGAAGTCGCTGCCGTCGAAGTTCAAGTACACCCGCCCGCCGGCCACGCACGGGCTGGACCCCGCCCCGCGGAAGTGGTTGCAGACGAAGTCCGTCCGTTCCCACACCGTGTCCCCGGTCGCCGCGTCCAGGCAGGCGGTGCCGGGCGACCCGAACGTGACG
>JAQGHJ010000836.1 GCA_028288905.1 Phycisphaerales bacterium
CGGGTCCGGCACGTCAGCTTCGCCGGCCCGGTCGTCCGGCTGTCCGCCGAGCGGACCGACACCGGCGACATGCTCGAGGTCGAGCTGCCGAAGGAGAAGTACCAGGCCCTCCGCCCCCAGCCGGGGGACGAGGTCTGGGCTCACCTCAAGACGATCCGGGTGTTCCCGGAGGACTACTCGATCTGACCGCACGCCCGTCCGCTCCGCGGCTCGGGACGCGCCCGCGACCGTGCGGGTCCTGGATCGGGCGCCACCGCACGATTCCCGCGCGTCGGGCTTATGCCTTCTCCGCCTGTGCGAGCGATCGCCTCGTTCCGCCCTGCGATGCCTGACAGCCCGGCCGCTTCAGCGCCCCCTTTCGTCGCGTAGGGCCGCGGTACGCACGGGCGAACGCACTTTTAAGTTGCTTCCGTTTGCAGCTTCCCCCTCCAGCGGACCAGACTTGTTTATCAGACCTGATCGCTGAAGCGACCAAGCCGCGTCAAGGCGTCTGAAGCCGCACTGCATGGGCCGGACCGCGGTGGGAGCAGCGAATCCCGCGCGATCCGCTCCTGCCGACCGACCGCGCCGCCGGGTGCCGGTAAACCGGCCCGCGGGTCGTGTCGATGAGTGACCGGTGTCGCCCCGGGTGGGGTTCTTCACCCCAGGGGAGACGCCGCCGATGACGAAGCCTTCCGCCGACCGTCAGGGAACAGTCAGCGCGCCCTCACCCCGGCGACGCCGGCCGGTCATCACGTTGGGCACGGGGCTCCAGGGCAAACTGGTGCTGTGCTTCGTATTCCTGACAGCCTCCGCCCTGGGGGCGAGCTGTTGGCTGTTCGTGTCTGAGACGCGGGGGGCATTCGACCGGATGGCCGGCGAGCAGGCCCGGCGGGTGGCGGACACGCTGGCCATGGCGAGCGAACCGGTGCTCGGTCGGGCGGACGTGGCGGCGGCCGAGCGGGAACTGCAGCGGATCGGGGGCGAGCTGACCCGGGACGGTGGGCTGCTGGCGGTCGCGTTCTTCGACGGCGGCGGGCGCCCGATCGCCATCGCCGCCCGGGACCCCGACGTGCAGCGGGTCGGGTCGGCGTTCTTCGGTAACCCGCGGGAGCGGCCGGCGGACCTCCGCCGCCCGTCCGAGCGGTGGGCGGCCCCCCACGGCCGGTACCTAGAATTGACCGTCCCGGTCACGCGGATAGCGCCCCCGTCGGCCGCGCCCGCCGGGCCAGCCCCGGCCGGCCAAGTGCTCGGATACGTCACCGTCTGCGCGTCCCAAGCCGCGTCGGATGCCCGGGCCCGCAACGTCGCGCTGACCGTGCTGCTTATCGGGGCGGTCGCCGTCCTCGTCAGCATCCCCACGATGTACCTACTGGTCCACCGCATCTGCGGACCGATCCGCGCCCTGGTCGCGGCCACCGACCGGATCGCCGCCGGCGACCTCGAGTCGCAGGTTCCGGCCGACCGGGCGGACGTGATCGGCGAGCTCGCCCGGTCGTTCAACGAGATGGTGACCCGGGTCCGGCACCACCGCCGGGCCCTGGCGGCCGCGAACGCCCGGCTGTCCGAGGCGAACGCCGAGCTGGCGGCTGCCAACGCGTCCCTCGCCGGGGCGAACCAGGACCTCGAGGGGCAGGTCCGGCTCCGGACGGCCGAACTGGAGCGGGCGAACCGGCGGCTGAACGGCGAGATCGCCGAGAAGGACGACTTCCTCCGCACCGTCAGCCACGACCTCAACGCCCCGCTCCGGAACATCGCCGGGATGGCCGGGATGGTGCTCGCCAAGCACGGCGACCGGCTCGACCCGGACGTGGTGCACCGGCTCGGGCGGATCCAGAAGAACGTCGAGGTCGAGACGGACCTGATCGCCGAGCTGCTGGAACTGAGCCGGATCAAGACCCGCCGCCAGCGGACGGACCCGGTGCCGATCGGCAAGCTGGTCGACGAGGTCCGCGAGCTGTTCGCCCAGGACCTGGAGACCCGCGGGATCGCGTTCGAGGTGGACGCGTTTCTCCCGACGCTCGTGTGCGAGCGGGCCCGGCTCCGGCAGGTGTTCCAGAATCTGGTCGACAACGCGATCAAGTATATGGGCGACGGGAGCGCCCCGGACGCCCTGCGGGCCGCCGGCCGCCCCGAGCCGTTCGGGCCCGTCGGCCCGGACGGGCGGGTGCGGGCGATCCGGGTCGGCAGCCGGCCTGGCGACGTGCCGGGCGAAGTCGAGTTCTACGTCCGGGACACCGGGATGGGGTTCGACGAGGCCGACGCCGGCAACCTGTTCCGGGTGTTCCGCCGCGGCAAGAGCCAGGCCGTGCAGGCGGTGGCGGGCAAGGGCGTGGGGCTGGCCGGGGTAAAGGGCATCGTCGAGACGTACGGAGGCACGGTCCGGGCCGAGGGCAAGCTCGGCGCGGGCAGCACGTTCCGGTTCACGGTCGACGCCAAGCACGTCGCCGGCAGCGGGCCGGTCGCCGGCCCGGCGGCCGGCGGTCACGCGTCCGGTGCATGGGCCGCCTGAGGCAACTCGCCCGTGCTCGCGTGCCCGAGCCGCCCGAGCTGTTGCTGCCGAGACGTCAGTACGCAGGGTCCTGCCATTATCGGGCGGACCGCCCCCGAATCGGGCGGAAGTCTCGTAAAGCCATGTACCTGTCGTGACGACCTTACTCGTGGACGCACGCAGGAGTCTTCCCCCATGCCGATCACGCCGACCGCCATCGCCGAGCTCCGCCGGCCCCGCCCCCCGGCCGAGCCGGAAGGCGAGCCGATCGCCATCCTGCTGGTGGACGACGACCCGGACTGCCGGATGCTCGTCCGCGACGCGATCGAAGAGAGCCGGGTGAAGTGCCGGGTGTTCGAGGCGTCGAACGGGCACGAGGCGCTCGACTTCCTGCACGGCCGCGGCCCGCACGCCGGGGCGCCCAAGCCCGGGCTGATCTACTTGGACATCGAGATGCCCGGGCTCGGCGGGCAGGACACCCTGCGGGCCGTCCGAGCCATGCCGGCGTTCCGCGACACCCCGGTCGTGATGATGACCGGCGTGAGCGACGACGCCCAGATGCGATTGGCGGCCGAGAACGGGGCGAACAGCTACACGCTCAAGCCCGCCAGCGCCGCCCAGTTCCTCTCGACCGTGCTGGCCAGCACGAACTACTGGCTGACGGTCCACCAGTACCCGCACCACCGATTGTCGCAGGAAGCGTGCCGGCGGTAGGGGCCGGGGTCGGGAGCCGGAGGACGAAGATCGGGCGGAGCGGCCGGTTCGCTTTGGCGATCCGGTCCCTCAAATGACGGTTACCCAAGCCCTTTGCCCGCCTCCCGAGCGAATCGTAATTCCTCCGGAGACCGCGGTGGCCGCGGCGGAGTCGGCGGCCGGTGGGGGACACGACCAGCAGGAAGGACGTCGCGACGTGCAACCGCTCAAACTTCTGATCATCGAGGACGACGCGGACCAGCGCGACCTGATCCGGGAGACGTTGGAGGACCACTTCGGCCCCGGCACCGTCGTCGGCGCCGAAAACCGCCGCGCCGCCCTGTCCGAGGACCTGGCGTCGTTCGACCTCATCCTTTCCGACTACAACCTGCCCGACGGCAGCGGTATGGACCTGCTCGCCGACGTGCAAGCCCGGTGCGCCACCCCGGTCATCCTGGTGACCGGCGAGAACGTCGGGAACACGGCCGCCGAGGCGATCCGCCGCGGGGCGACGGACTACGTCGTCAAGGCCGGCGACTACCTTTCGACGATCCCGCTCGTCGTCCGCAAGAACATCCAAGTCGCCCAAGTCCGGCGGGAGAACCAGTCCCTGCACAAGGAACTGGAGCGGGCCCTGGCCGCCCTGAAGGACAAGAACGTTGAGCTCGAGCAGTCGCTCAAGCGGGTGGAGGAGGTGGCCGCCACCGACCCGCTGACCGGGCTGTACAACCGCCGGCACTTCGGGCTCGTGTTCGGCCAGTCGTTCGCCGAGGCCCAGCGGTACGCCAAGGACCTGGCGTGCGTGATGATCGACCTCGACGGGTACAAGCAGCTGAACGACAAGCACGGGCACCAGCTCGGGGACCAGATTCTGATCGCCGCCGGCAAGGTGATCGCGACGAACATGCGGAAGATGGACGTGGCCGCCCGGTACGGTGGCGACGAGTTCATCCTGCTGCTGCCGCACGCCCCGAGCGAGGAGGCGGCCCGGGTGGCCGACCGCATCCGCGACGAGTATCGGCAGGCCGGCGGTGCGGTGCTCGACCGGGCGGTGCCCGGCCAGGCCCCGCTGACGATGAGCATCGGCGTGGCCGGCCTGCGGGACGACCCGCGGAACGTGCCGGCCGGGTCCGACCAGCTCGTCGCCCGGGCCGACGCCGCCCTCTACCGGTCCAAGAAGGACGGGCGGAACCGGGTCACCCGGCACGAGTCCCACACCGCTGCCGCCGCTTGAGCGGGGGGTGGGGCGGGCAAGATGCACACCTGAGGGCGGTGGCGGTCAGACCGCCACCGCCCTTTTCTCATCGTCGAAATCAGCCCGTTCAGGGCGGCCTCCCTAGGGCCGCAGCCTCCTAAGGGGCGACATCGTCGCGCGGGTTCTAGCCCCAGTCCGGGCCGTGACGTACGACGGATCGCACACGCGCTGCCGACGTCGGTCCTGTCGCGCATTCGAGCGGCGAGACAAGGCATACCCGAAGGACTTCAGGCGAACTTGGGCGGCGCTTCTGCCCGGCCCCAATCGATAGCTTACCCGGAACCCGCGACTCGACTCCGTTCGGGGAGGAGTGGCGTCCTGGGCCTTGGCAGGTACTTCATCACACGCAACAAGTCGTTGCTATGGCTTGCCTCAGTGACCGGGTGGATCGGCCGATGACCAGGTTAAGGTGATCACCCCCACGACCGGCAAGTCCCGCCATGGCGCGGTGCTCATCTACGCCATCGTCTCGATGGTCCTCCTTCTACTGATGGGCACCCTGGCGGTCGACTGGGGGCGGGCTCAGTTGGTCAAGACCGAACTGCAGTCGGCGGCCGACGCCGCCGCCCGGTACGGGGTGGCCGGACTGAAACAGGACGTGGCGACCGCGACCACCCAGGCGAAGTACGCGGCCGGCCTGAACACGGCCGACGGCAAGGCGGTTGTCCTCACCACGGCCGAGGACGTCGAGTTCGGCACCTGGGACCCGGCCACCCGCTCGTTCGAGGCGCTGTCCGGAACCGCCCAAGTGTCGGCAACCGCGGTCCGGGTCACGACCCGGCGGGTGAAGGGCCGGAACAACGCCATCCCCGTCACGTTCGGCCGGTACCTGAAGCTCGGCGACTCGGAGGTGACCACGTCCGCCGTCGCCGCCCGCGGCAACGTGGTCACGCCGGTGGTGAAGGCGAAGGGCACGCCGTGGCTGGCAGGCGTCCCGGCCGGCGGCACGGTGGACGGGTACGGCGGGAACAGCCGGGCGTGCGTCGCGCCGGAGAATTCCCCGACCGCGGTCACCGACCTGCCGCTCGTTCCGGGCGGCACCCTTTACTTCCGACAGACGACCGGGCAGACGAGCTACGAAGGGTCGGGCCAGTACGGCCCGGACGGGCAGCTCGACCGCCTCGTCCGCCAGCAGCCCGCGAACGGGATCAACGCCACGACCGCCCCGATCATGGCGCTGGTCGGCATCTTCCTCGACGACCGGGCACCGGGCACGTACGCGGACGCCCCGGAGCTGGACTATTCGACCGACGCGAGTCGCGACAAGAAGCAGTACAAGCCCAAGCTGAAGCAGGTCTTCTTCATCGGCGACGGGCTGGACAGCGGCGGCAACCTGCAGGAGTTCGTCGTCCCGGCCGGCACGACCCGGTTCTACCTCGGCCTGATGGACGAAAAGGCCTGGTGGTGGGACAACGTCGGCGAACTGAAGACGACCATGCTGGACGACAACATCTCGCTCGTGAAGTGACGCGCCGCGGCGCCCCGCCCGCCGCCGCCCACGCCTTGGCATCCGTCCCCTCCCGATAGACACTACCCGGCCCGGAGTACGGCCGCGGCCGCGAGGCCGTCGAGCCGACCCGTCCGTCGTAGCGGCCGCACCGGCCGAGAGGGCCCCCTTGTCCGATTCCCCTGTCAAGACCGCCACCCCCGGCCCGTCGGCCGATCCGTCGCCGCCGCCTTCGCGCCCCGGCCGATTCTGGCGGCACGTCCCGGCGAACCTCAGGTTCTTCGTCGCGTTTTTGGTCGTCCTGCTCGGGCTGTTCTCGCTGCTGCGGCTCGGGCTGATCCTCCGCGTTCGATCGCCGGCCGACGCGTCGTGGGGCGAGCTGGCGCGGGCGTTCGTCGTCGGGCTGCGGTTCGACCTGTCGACGGCGGCCTACCTGCTGCTGCCCGCCGTCGTGCTGTGCTACGTCCCATGGACCGCCCCGTGGCGGGGGCCGCAGACCCGCCGGGCGTTCCTGTGGCTGGCGACCGCCGTCGTCGGGTTCGCGGCGTTCGTGCTGGTGGCGGAGTTCGAGTTCTTCAAGGAGTTCCAGTCCCGGTACAACCAGCTGGCGATCCGGTACCTCGACCACCCGGAGATCGTCGGCGGGATGGCTTGGTACAACTACCCGGTCGTCCGGTACCTGATCGGGATCGCGGCGCTGGCGGCCGTCGTCCACCTGGCGCTGCGGGCGGCGATGGTGTTCGCGTACGGCCCGCCGGCGGCCGCGGCGGGCCCGGCTCGCCGGCTGTCGTTGCCGGTCGAGGCGGCCGGCGCCGCCGTGATCGGGGTCGGGCTGCTGCTGGGGGCCCGCGGCGGGGTGCAGGCCGAGCCGCTCCAGTGGGGGGACGCGTTCGGCGGGGACAACGAGTTCGTCAGCCAGATGAGCCTGAACGGGCTCTGGACGCTCGCCCACGCCGCGATGGACATGAACAACCGCGGCCGCGAGGCCGGCGGCTGGGCCACACAGCTGCCGGCGGACGAGGCCCGGCGGGTGGCCCGGCAGTCGATCTTCGCGGCCGGCGAGGTCGCCGTCGCCCCGGCCGACCGTACCGTCCTCCGCCGCGGCCCCGTCGCGTCGTCGCTCAAGCTCAAGACTTCGTCCGGTCGGCCGGCGAACGTCGTCGTCGTGATGATGGAGAGCTTCTCCGCCCGGTTCTGCGGGGCGACGGGGGCCGAGCGGTCGTTCACGCCCCGGTTCGACGCCGTCGCCAAGGACGGCGTCCTGTTCGACCGCGCGTTCTCGGCCGGGTCGCACACCCACCAGGGCATCTACGCTACCCAGCTCGGTTTCCCGAACCTGCCCGGGTACGAGACGCTGATGGAGAGCGGCGTTTCGAACCAGGAGTTCTGCTCGCTCGCCTCGGTCCTCCGCGCCCGGGACTACCAGACGTTCTTCCTCTACAACGGCAACTTCTCCTGGGACAACATGCGGGGGTTCTTCCGCAAGCAGGGCGTCGACACGTTCGTCGGCGGCGACGAGATGGCGGCCGACGCCAAGTACCTAGACCACGTCTGGGGCGTGTCCGACGGCGACCTGTTCGACCGGTGCAACCGCGAGTTCCAGGCGGCGCACGAGAAGGGCCGGCCGTTCTTCGCGGCCGTTATGACGCTGTCGAACCATGCCCCGTTCGAGGTCCCGCCGGTCCCCGGGGCCGCCCCGATCACGGAGATGGGCGACTTCAGCCGCCGGCTCGAGGCGATGCGGTACGCGGACCACGCCGTCGGCGAGTTCGTCGCCGCCGCCCGCAAACTCAGCTACTTCAACGACACGCTGTTCGTGTTCGTCGGCGACCACGGGTTCGCCACCCGACCGAAGCTGACGGAGGTGAACCTGCTGTACCACCACGTCCCGCTGCTGTTCCTCGCGCCGGGGCTGACGGACAAGCGGGGCACCGTCGATCACCGGGTGGCCGGGCACAACAACGTCATCCCGAGCGTGCTCGGGCTGCTGGGGCTGGCCGACGCGACGCACGCGAGCTGGGGCCGGAGCCTGTTCGACGACTCGTTCGTGGACGAGAACTTCACCGTGTTCAAGATGAGCGGCGGCGGGAAAGCCGTCGCCCTGGCCCGCGGGGACGAGCTGCTCGTGCTGAACGACGCTAAGGCCGAGCCGCAACTGCTCAAGTACACGCTGTGGCCGCCGGCCGTCGCCCCGGCCGCCGACCCGGACGCGCCGGTGCGGAAGAAGGCGATGGCCAAGGAGCTGCGGGCGTACGTGCAGTCGGCACTGGCCGACCTGATCGGCCAGAAGGCGGGCCTGATGGGGCCTGCGGCCGGGAAGTGATGCGAAGCCGTGGCGCGGGGCGGGTCACACGGATTCGGATCTGCCGGGGGCCTTGAGGGACAGACGACGCAAAACGGGCGGGCCGCGGCGTAGATGCCGCGGCCCGCCCGTTTTTTCGCTCGTTTGATGACGTCTCGGCGGCCCGTTCAGCGGGCGGCGTCGGTCGCCGCTTGGCGGACGGCCGGGCTCTCGTGCGGGTCGTTGGCGACGGCGCGGAGGACGTCGGCCGCCTCGTCGCCGCCGAGCTTGGCCAGGGCCAGCACGGCCGCCCGGCGGACGACGGGCAAGAAGTACCCGTCGACGTTCCGGACGACGGCCGCCAGCGGGCGGACGGCGGACGGGTCGCCGATGGCGGCCAGGGCCCGGACGGCCTCGGCGCTCGCCTCGGCCATCTCGTCGTACACGGCGTTCAACAGGGCCGGGACGGCCCAGGCGTCGCCGAGCTGCCCGAGGCTGGCCGCGGCGGCCGCCCGAACGACCGAGTGGTAGTACCCGTCGGCGTTCTCGACCGCCGCCGCCAGCGGGCGAACGGCCGACCAGTCGCCGGCCCCGCCCAGCGCCGCCGCCGCCTCGCGGGCGACGTCGGCGGACGGGTTGTTGAGGTCGGCGATCAGTGCCCACACATCGGTCGTCGGGGCGTCGCTCGCCGGGACTTGCGTCGCCGGGAGTTCGTTCGCCGGGGCGGGAGCCGCCGCGGCCGGTACCGATGCGCCCGCCGCCGTCGTCGGCTTCTGCGGAGCCACTTCGGCTTTGGCCGGTTCGGATGCGGCGGCCTTCGCGGCGGCGGCAGCGGCCGGCTCGACCTTCGCCTCGCTGATACCCGCGACGGCCTTCGCCGGCTCACCCGCCTTCGCCACTTCGGCGACCTTTGTCTGGCCGGCCACTTCTGGGACGGCGACGGCCGGCGCGGCGACCTTCGCCTCGGCCGGCTTGGTCTCAACAGCCTTGGCCTCAGCGGCCTTCGCCTCGACCGCCTTCACCTCGGCGGCCGGTGCCGGTAACGCCGCGGCCGGTGCCGTGGCCGGGCTCGCGACGACGCGGATAGACGTCGCCGCGTCTACCGGCGTGATGCTCGGCTTCGTCGGCTCGGCCGACGCCTTCGTTTGTGCGGGACGGGGGGCCGTCTTGGGGATTGCAGAATACTTCTTCGCGCTCGTTCGCGTCGCTGCCATGGGATCCTGCCGTGGATCGATGAGTGTGCTTCCGGTGACCGGGGACGCGGCTCCTCCGCCACGTTGCGCCGCCCGTCGGCTGTTGATGAGTATCGCCCATCGGAAGGCTTCCGGTACAGCCGATCACGTCAGATAACTCGGAAACCTGGCAGGAAACAGCTGTGAGATGGACAGCGAACGGAGTCGGTTGAGGCGAATCGGGTCGAGGGCGGCCCGCTGACCCGCTACTCCACCCGAAGGTCTTTGATCCCCATTTCCACCGTCACCCGCCCGTTCCACTCGTTCAGCGTCGGCTCCCCGGCCACGTCGACGGTGCCGCCGGCCCGGATGTCGTCGGCGAGCTTGCCGTAGCCGAACCCGATGCACTTGATCTGCCGCCCGCTGGCCGCGTCCCGCAGTTGGAGCTGGAGGTGGTCGCCGGTCTTGCCGACGCGGCGGGGGGCGGCCGCCACCTCCATCGACTTGAGGCACAGCAGCGGCCGGGGGTTGGCGTGGCCGAACGGGCCGAGGCGGTCGAGGTCGCGGACGAGGCTTTCGGTCAGCTGCGGGATGACGGCCTCGGCGTCGAGCCGTAGGTTCGGCACGAGCTGTTCGGGAGTCAGGGCGTCGAACGCGTGGTCGCGGAACGCGTCCCGGAACGCCTCGAAGTTCTCAGTCTTGAGCTTCAGCCCGGCCGCCATCTCGTGCCCGCCGTACGCCTCGAGGTGGTCGCCGACGGCGTGCAGCGCCTTGGCCAGGTGGAACCCGGCGATGCTCCGGCCCGACCCCTGGCCGTAGCTGGCGTCCGGGCCGCCGTGGCCGGTGTTCAGGGCGACCATGATCGTCGGGCGGTGGAACCGCTCGACGATCCGGCTGGCGACGATGCCGATCACGCCCGGGTGCCACTCCGCGTGCCCGAGCACGATCGCCCGGCTGTCGTCCCCGTCCTGCCCCAGCTCGACGGCCTGGGCGACGGCCTGCTCGACGATCTTCTTCTCGACCGCTTGCCGGGCCTTGTTCTGCCCCTCCAGGAAGGTGGCGATCTCCTCGGCCTTGGCGGCGTCGGCCGTCGTGAGCATCTCGATCGCGAGCCGGGCGTGACCCATCCGGCCGCACGCGTTGAGCCGGGGGGCGAGCTTGAACCCGACGTCGAAGCTGCTGAGCTTCTGCCCGGTCAGCCCGGCCGACTCGATCAGGGCCCGGAGTCCGGTCATCTTGCTCGCCTTGAGCCCGCCGAGCCCGAAGTGCGCCAGCGCCCGGTTCTCGCCCGTCAGCGGGACGACGTCGGCGATCGTCCCGAGGGCGGCCAGGGCGGTCGCGTCGACCAGGAACTCGCGGTACGCGTCCGACACCTTCGCCCCGCCGCTCATCGCCAGCCCCAGCCCCCACGCCAGCTTGAACGCCACGCCCGCCCCGCACAGGTTCGGGTTCCCGTACGGCTCGCCCGCGGTCGGGAGCCGGGGGTGGACGAGGGCGCAGGCGTCGGGGAGGAGCGGGGGGAGAGTGTCGGTGTGTCGGAGTGTGGGGGTGTCCGAGTGGGGAGTCTCTCCGACTCCCACACCCCCTCCCTCCCTCCACTCGTGGTGGTCCGTGATGATCAGGTCGACGCCGCGGTCGCGGGCGACCTGCGCCTGCTCGATCGCGGTGATGCCGCAGTCGACGGTCACGATGAGCTGTGCCCCTTGGTCGCACAGCTGGGCGACGGCCTGGGCGTTCAGCCCGTACCCCTCCTCGATCCGGTGCGGGACGTAGAAGTCGGCCTGCCCGCCCAGCGCGCGGACCGCGTGCCAAAGGATGCTGGTGGCGGTGATGCCGTCGACGTCGTAGTCGCCGTAGATGACGATCTTCTGCCGGTCGCGGACGGCCCGGGCGAGCCGGTCGGCGGCGGCGGCGACGCCCGGCAGCGTGTGCGGGTGGTGCAGGGCGGCCAGCGACGGGCGGAGGAACGTCTGGCAGGCGTCCGGGTCGGCCACTCCGCGGCACAGCAGGATCTGAGCGATCAGCGGCGACACCTTGAGCCGGGCGGCCAGCTCGACGGCCGCGGCGTGCGGCGGGGCGATGTTCCAACGCTTCGGGCGGTGCGTCATCGGGGGGCTTTCGGGCGGACCGTCAGGAACATCGCCCCTGCGGGAACGGCGGGGCGGCGGAGGGAGTCGCGGAACCCGCTGGGGCCACGCACGCTCCGACCGCCATCATACCCGACGGCTCCGCCCGCCACGCGGCCGTGGCAGTGCCTTTTAATCCACTGTTCGGGCCCTACAATGCCGGGTTCGTGTCGCAAGCCGTCCCTCCAAGCCCTGCCGCGCCGCCTGCTCCGCGCGGGTTCCTCGACGTCCCGTACCTGCTGTCCGCCAGTGAGCCGCGGCGACCGGTGCCGCGGCTCTGGTTCTTCCTCGGCGGCATGCTGCTGGTGATGGCGTCGAGCGCGGCGTTCTCCGGCGTGGCCGGGTCGGGCCGGCTCGCGGTCGAGATCTTCAGCGGCATGTTGATGGCGGGGCTGATGGCGGCAGTCGTCGCCGCCAGCGCCGCGGCCGTGCGGCGGGTGCGGGCCCAACAGGAACTGATCGAGGGCGTCGGCGAGCTGCTGCAACTGCGGCGGTGGGCCGAGGCTGCCGGCCAGCTCGACCGGTTCCTGTCTGCCCCGGCCCGCACGGCCGGGCTGCGGGTGCAGGGCCTGATCTACCTCGGCGCGGTGTTGGCCCGGTACCAGCGGTTCGGCGACGCACTGACGGTGTACGAGCACGTGCTGGCCGCCGACGCGGTGGACGCCGGCACGGCGTACGGGCTGCGGCTGGGGCGGGCGATGGCCATGCTACGGGAGGACCACCTGGTGGACGCCGACCGGGCGATCTCGGAGCTGAAGCGGGCCGGCCCGACCGGCACGGCCGCGGCCGGGCTCGCGCTCGTCGAGTTGTACCGCGACGTGAAGACAGGTCACGCCGACGACGCCGTCACCCGATTTGCGAAGGTCCTCCCGATCGTCCGGCAACACTTGGGCCACCGGGCGAGCGACGCCTGGGGGCTCGTGGCGCGGGCGTACGACGTGCTCGGCCGAACGGCCGACGCGGCCGCCGCCTACCGCACCGCCACGCTGCTCGCCCCGGCGGTTGAACTGTCCCGGCGCTACCCGGAACTGCTCAAGCTGGAGGGGCGGTATGAGCCGACGTATGCGCCGCCCGAGGCGGCGTGAACCCATTTTCGATTGCCGAGTTCAGATCGCAGAACGCAGATTGAAATGAGGGGTGCTAATTGAGGAAATCGCGACAAGGGCCGTGCCCGAACCGCCTCTAACCGTACTGCCGTCTGCTGCCTTTCCAATCTGAAATCCCGAACATGCTGTCGACCGCCTCCGCCATCTCCCGCCTCCGCCGCGACCTCACACTCGGCGCGCTCGTTAAAGGGCTGCTGGTGTTGGCCGCCGTGGCCGCCTTGGTCCTGCCGCCGATGCTGGCGCCGCAGGTGCACAGCGCGGCGGCACTGATGGGGGTCGGGGTTGTGTGGCTGGCGCTGACTTACAACAGCGCTAAGACCAGCCGGCTGTCGGCCGACTCGCCGGCGCTGATCGCCGCCGGCGAGTACGACCGGGCGGAGGCGCAGATCGCCGCCGCCCTCGGCACCTTCTCTCTGTTCCGGGCGGTCAAGCTCCAGGCGCTGCACCACTTGGCCCTGCTCCGGTACGGGCAGAAGCGGTACGAGGACGCCGCCACGCTGAGCCGGGCCGTGCTGAATCAGCGGCTCGGGACGGCCGCCGCCCCGCTGGCGAAGCCGGCCCGGCTGCTGTTGGCCGACTCCATGCTCGAGGCCGGCGACGTCCGCGGGGCGTACGACGCGCTCCGCGAGCTGGCCGGTCAGCGGCTGTCGCTGCCGGAAGTGCTGAAGTTGCTGGCCGCCCAAGTCGACTACGAGTCCCGCGTCGGCGCCTGGGACCGGCTGACCCACGAGGCGATGACGAAGGTGCAACTCGCCGAGCTGATGTCGACCCCGGCCGCCGCCCGCACCCAGGCCCTGCTCGCCGTCGCGTTCCGCCGGACGAACCGGTCGGACTTCGCCGACTGGCTGGCCGCCCGGGCCGCCGCGCTCGTCGACCCGGCCGCGCTCGTCGCCGAGCGGCCGCTGCTGGCCGAACTGTGGCCGGCCGCCGGGGCACGGTCCGTTGTTCCCTCGATAACGTGATGGTCCACGCGGCGACTGCCCCCGAGCGCGAACGATGAGCCGACCTCGCCTCCCGATCCCACTCGATCCGGTTCGCCCCGCCCGGTCCCGCCCCGACCGTCGGGCACTGACGGCGGCGCGGGTCGCGACGGGCGCGGTCGTGGCGGTGGGGCTGGGGGTGGTGGGCATCCGCCTGACGGCCGACGCGGGCGACGTGACGAGCCGCGTCGGCTGGGTGCGCCCGGATTTCGCCGTCCAAGCCGCCCGGGCGGCGGGCGTGACGACCGTGGCCGCGGCGCAGCTCGCGGCCCTGTCGGTCGTTTGGTCCACGTGCCGTCGCCGCGCGCCCGACACGCTGTTCGCCTTAGCCGTCATCGCGGTCGGTGTGGTCGCGGCGTTCGCCGCGGTCGTGCTCGTCGCCGCCGGCCAGTAGGTGCGCTCCGCCATGGCAGACCCTGGGGGCTGACCGTCGGGCTATTGCCCTAGTAGGTCGCCGCCACCTGGCTGCCGGCGAGTCGTGGCACAGGTTGCCGTCCCATACAAGCGTGCGATGGGACGGTGCCGGCCGGGAATGGGGCAGGGGGCTTAACACGCCCGCATCGCCCTAAATCTAGGCCCAACTAGAACCGTAAGATTGCGGCAGGTCCGATATCGCTTGGGGCGAGGGCAACGACCCGTCCCCGGCCGCCGGGAATGGGGTAGAGTAGGCAGGCCACCCTGCCTTGCACGAAAAGGACTGGGCGGTGTCGGGCCGGCCGGCGGGGGGTGACGGCAGGTATTCTTGCCGGTCACATCCCAAGCTTTTGAGGCCCTCAAGAGACGGCCACTCCTGGCGCGGACCGATACGCATCGCCAGACCAACGACCTTCCAAATCATGCAGATGCTCGACGCCAACTCCCTGCCGCTTCGACCGTGTCATTCGTCCCCCGCCGCTCGTCGCCGGCTCGCTGCGGCCGTGATGGCGGTGGCCGTGGGCATCGGGGGGACCGTCGCG
>JAQGHJ010000450.1 GCA_028288905.1 Phycisphaerales bacterium
CGTACCAGCGGAACCAGTTCCGGTACGGGCAGACGCTGGCGGCCCAGAAGAGCGGGGTGCCGCTGGCCAAGGCGTACGTCGCGACCGGCCCGGCCGCCTACCCCAAGGCCGAGGCGGCGCTGCGGGCGACGCTGGAAAGCCCGCTCATCACCCCAGAGGCCGAAGAGTTCCGCGAAGCGCTCTTCGAACTCGCCCAGCTCTACTACCGTACCGGACGGTTCGAGGACGCGGTGCAGCGGCTGACCGAGCTGACCGACCGGTACCCGCGGGACGACCGGGCCGGCCAGACGGCGTTCCTGATGGCCGACAGCTACCGCAAGAGCGCCCAACTACTGGCGGCCGACACAAAACCGGCGGCGTCGGCGGCGGACGACCCGATGGCCGTCGCCCGACAGGTGGCCGCACGGGCGGAGGCGGCGGCGGCCCGGCAGGACCGGCTGTTCAAGGCCCGCCGGCTGTACGACCGGGCGATCGACCGATACCGCGCCGCCGGCGTCGCCGAGGCCGCCGCCGCCAACGGCTCCGCCGCGGCCGTGCCCGACCTCGATAAGCTGTACCTGAAGTTGGCGTACTTCTACCGGGCCGACTGCGCGTACGACGCCGGGCGGTTCGACGAGGCGGTCGGGCTGTACGACCAAGCGGCGCTAAAGTACCGGGACGACCCGTCGGCGCTGACGGCGTACGTGCAGATCGTCAACGCGTACGCCGCCCTCGGCCGACGGGACGAGGCCCGGGCCGCCAACGAGCGGGCCCAGTGGCTGCTCAAGCGGATGCCGGCAGACGCGTTCCGCGAGGCCCGGCTGACCATGCCGCAGAAGTCGTGGGAGGACTGGATGGCCTGGAGCAAGTCGGCCGGGCTGTGGTGAGGGCGGGGCGGCGGCGAGTGGCGGCTTCGCAGGCAGACGTCCCACGGCCGGCACAGCCGGCCGCACGAAGACGCAACGCGTGATCGCGAACTCACCTCGGGGTCGGACGCGACGAATGGACCGGAGCGCCTGCATGACGCAACACGATGCCACCCTCGCCGCGCTCGACGCCCAAGTGTCGTGCTACCGCCGGCTCGCCAAGCTGGCCGAGCAGCAGCACGAGTACGTGCAGCAGGGCCAGACGGAGGAGCTGCTCCGACTGCTGATGCTCCGGCAGGTCGAGCTGGACCAACTGGCGGCTCACGAGCGGACGCTCGCCCCGGCCAAGAAACAGTGGTCGACCTACCTGGCCGGCCTGCTGCCGGCAGCGAGGACGCGGGCGGAGACGCTGCTGGCCGAGACGAAGGCGCTGCTCGAGCGGATCACGAGCGCCGACAAGAACGACGTGCTCGTGCTGCAGCAGCGGAAGCTGAACGTCGGGCGGCAGATCGGGCAGGCGACGACCGGGCGGGTGGTCAACCGGGCGTACGCCGCCGCGGCGTACGGCGGGGCGAAGCCGGCAGGCCTGAACGTGCGGACGTAGCGCGGGCCGCCGAAGCCGAGGTGTCGCGACGGGTGGGATGTGTTGCCGCTCATGACCACCGCCCCCACGACCATCTCGCCGGCGACGGTCGCGACCCCGCCGCCCCCCGACCCGGCCCGGCGGGTGGAGGAGTTGGGCCGGATCATCCTCGCGTACTCGGAAGTGACCGAGCGGCTGCAGGTGTCGCACGACCAGCTCACCCGCACGGTCGAGGTGCTCACACGCGAGCTCGGCGAGAAGAACCGGCTGCTGGAACGGCGGAACCGGCTGGCCGCCCTCGGCGAGATGGCGGCCGGGCTGGCCCACGAGATCCGAAACCCGCTCGGCGGGATCCAGCTGTACGCGTCGCTGCTGGCCGGTGACCTGGCCGACCGGCCGGACTCGCTCGGCGTCGTTCGGAAGATCGCCGCCGGCGTCAAGCGGCTCGACGCCCTCGTCGGGCAGGTGCTGCAGTTCAGCCGGGAAATGCGGGCGACGCTCGCCGACGCCGACTTAGCCGTCGTTGTCGCTCAAGCGGTCGAGGACGCCGCCCGCACCCTTCAGGAGCGGGGCGTGACGTGCGATGTCGACGGCCCGCCCGAGCTGCCGGCCACGTTCGACGCGCTGCTGATCGGGCAGGTCGTGCTGAACCTGATCTTGAACGCGGCCGAGGCGATGGACGGCGGCGGCACCGTCACCGTTAGCTTCTGCCCGGCCCTTCCAACAGGTCACACCGGCGGCACGGGACGTCCCGGATCGCCGGAACCGAAGCAGTTCTCGCTCGCGGTGCATGACACCGGCCCCGGTATTCCGCCGGACGTGTTGGACAAGGTGTTCAACCCGTTCTTCACGACGAAGGACACCGGCACCGGGCTCGGGCTGTCAATCGTGCACCGGATCGTCGAGGCCCACGACGGCACGATCACGGTCGTTAACGCCGACGGTGGCGGGGCGAGGTTCGAGATTCGGGTGTAGTCATTTGTCCTTGGTCATGGGTCCTTCGTCCCGGTGCGGCACCGACGAGGGACAAAAGACCCATGCCAAATGACTCCCCTCCGCTTGATCAAGGACGGTCGAACGACATGGCAAAGATCCTCGTCTGCGACGACCAAGAAATGATGCGGGACTCGCTGGCCGCCATCCTCGCCCGGGACGGGCACGAGGTGGTGGCCGCCGGCGACGGCCCGGCGGCCGTCGCACGGC
>JAQGHJ010000454.1 GCA_028288905.1 Phycisphaerales bacterium
GCCAGGAGGACGGCCGTCAGCTTCCGCGGCATGGCCATCGCTCCCCCGGTCCCGCCGTCGGCCGCCGGCGACCGCACGGTCCCGTGCCGCCCCTCACGCCGCCGCCCCGCACTCCGGGCACGCCCCGCTGGCGTTGGCGGTCAGGTCGTACCCGCACCCGACGCACCGGCCGGCCGCGAGCCTGAGCCGGCGTCGCCGACCGGCGAGTGCCCGCCGCAGGTGGACCGTCCCGAAAACGAGCTGAAGAGTCCCGGCCCCGATCCAAAACCACCCTCGGGCCGGACTTCGCCAAACGTGCATTGGCGCTATGTAGGACAGGAATGCGGCACCAACGGCGGCACTCACCGCCGCCGCTGCGAGCGACACCTTTTCCTCGCCGCTCACTTCTCCCGCCCCTTCCCCTTCGCGACGTCGGCCGACCGCTGGTAGAAGCCCTGCAGCATGGGCGGGAGGCTAACCGGTGGGCCGGGGCGGGTAAACGGCCGAGCCCGCCGCCGGGGTGACCTGCCGGCGGTATCATGCCCGCCGATGCGACGGACAATTGGCGCACTCGTGTCGCGACTGGTCCGTACGTTGGACCGGACGTTGACCATCGCCCCCGCCAAGACCGCGCCATTACGGGTGGCGTTCTGGATCGCCACCGTGCCGGGGGTGGTGTTCGTCGGGTGCGCGTGCCTCAAAATCCCATGGGCGGTGTATTGCGTCCTGTGGATCGCCCGCACGGTGCCGATGCCGGTCGTCCAGTGTTCGATCATCTTGTGGTCGGCCGCTGGGATCGCCTACGAACTCATGGTCGACCCGGCCCTCAATCGCGGAGCCCGCCGCCGTAGGGGTCTGTGTCCCGATTGCGGCTACGACCTCCGGGCCTCCCCCGGCCGGTGCCCGGAGTGCGGGGCGGAGCCGAAAACAAATCCGATTCCAAACTGACCCACTACCTGCGGACGCCGGCGACCGACGGCGGGACCGGGGGAGCGATGGCCATGCCGCGGAAGCTGACGGCCGTCCTCCTGGCCGCGGGCGGCGTGCTCGTCGTGTCGGTCGGGCTCTGCGCCGTCCTGGAGGACCCGCTCAACTTCGGGGACCACAAGGCGCCGCACACCGTACCGACCCCCTGAACGACGACGCGGCGGCCAGGAACGCCAGGACGAACGCGACCGCCACCCCGACCCGCTCGACGCGGTCCGGCAGGCGCATCACCGCGACGGCCGCGGCACACAGGACGCAGGCGAACACGAACATCGCCCCGAGCGTCGCGGCGACGTAACCGACGGCCGTCGGTCGCGCGGGGGCCGGGTCCGGCGGGCGGTAGTCGAGCCGAGGCGGCGGGGCGGGCATGCCGCAGAGTCTACCGCGGGAGCGGGGCCGAGGCTGGTCGTCGCCGCGGCGGCCGGGGAGGGCGGCACGACCTCTCAATCGCGATTACCCGCCGCGTCCCCGGCACATACGTTGCAAAAGACCCACCTTTGAACCACTGCCGCCCGGGAAACACGGATTCCATTTCGCACCCAAGTTGCAACGGGCTAAGCTGAACCGTCTCAGGATGACCGAGTCGCGCGAAGGAGTGAAGTTGAAGAAACAATTGTTCGCGGTGGCCGCGCTTTGCGGACTGGCCAGCCAAGCCCGTGCGACCGCGCTCTTGAACGACGGGTTCACCTATTCGGACGGCGCGATCGAGACCGTTTCGGCCGGCGCGTGGACCATCCATAGCGCGGGCGCCACGCCGCTCAGCATCACCAGCAACAAGGCCGTGATCAACCAGGGCGATACCGGCAGTGGGAAGGCGGACGCCAACCGCCTGTTCAACGGGGGCACGACGTACGACCCGACCACGGACAACACCTCGATCCTCTACTCGTCCTTCACGGTCAACTTCTCTGCGCTGCCGGTCGCCGGCGACAGCGACGGGTCCTACTTCGCCCACTTCAAGACGAACGGCGCGTCTCAGTTCTACGGCCGCGTCAGCGCCACGACGAACGGGGCCGCCGCGGGCGCGTTCCGCGTCGGCATCACAGGCGCGTCGTCGACCGTCGCGAACACGATCGAATTCCCCCTCGACCTGGCCCTGAACACCGACTACACGGTGGTGACGCGGCTGGACCTGTCGACCGACAAGGCGACGCTCTGGATCAACCCGACGACCGAGGCGAGCACGAGCGTCACGTCGGTGGACGTGATACCCTACGCGGGCCTGCTCAACTCCTACGCGCTCCGGCAGGGCGTCTCGGGGACCGGCGCGCCGGGCGTCCTGACCGTCGACAACCTGGCCGTCGCGACGACCTTCGCCGAGGTCGTCCCCGAGCCGGGATCGCTGTCCCTCGCCGCGGTGGGCGCCCTCGGCCTGGTCCGCCGCCGCCGTCATCGGTGAGCGAACACAGTCCGCCTGGGGCCGAGCGGGCCTGCAGGCCCGCTCGCGAACACCGCATCTCCCGCCCCGGCCCCCGCCGGGGCGGCGTCGTTTCCCCACCCGGCCGCCGGCGGCAGCATTTCCGCCCGTGCTGCGGGGCTCCCATTTGCCGTCGGTGAAGGTCGCCAGGGGAA
>JAQGHJ010000466.1 GCA_028288905.1 Phycisphaerales bacterium
AAGGGCGTGCTGTTCACGCTCCAGAAGGCCCTGCCGCTGCTCGGGCCCGGGGCGAGCGTGGTGTTCAACGGGTCGATCGCCGGCAGCAAGGGGATGGAGCGGTTCGGCGTGTACAACGCGACGAAGGCGGCCGTCCGGTCGCTCGCCCGGACGTGGGCGGCCGAGCTGAAGGGCCGCAACATCCGGGTGAACGTCGTCAGCCCCGGCCCGGTCGTCACGCCGGCGATCGCCGAACTGGCGGGCGGGAAGGCGAACGCCGACGCGATGTTCGAGGAGATGGTTAAGGGCATCCCGCTCGGCCGGGCGGCCCAGCCGGACGAGATCGCCAAGGCGGTCGTGTTCCTCGCGAGCGACGACGCCAGCTACGTGAACGGGGTCGAGCTGTTCGTCGACGGCGGGATGATCCAGGTGTGAGAGGGGGTTCGGGAACCCCCAGACGGGCCCGTCAGTGACACGGGCTTCCAGCCAGTGCGCTGTGATCCAGAAGTTGAACGTTCGGCAATCCGACGGCCTCGTCGTTCCGTCGGGGCACGCACGGGCTGGAAGCCCGTGTCACTGACGGGCCCACCCGGAGTTCGGACGGCGCGAATCGCCGGGGTGCCACGGAGGGGTCACCGGCCCGCTTACGCCACCTCGCCCACGCCGAGCATGCCGTACTTCCGCATCTTCTTGTAGAGCGTGGTCCGATTGATATCGAGCTCGGTCGCGGTCTGTTGGCGGTTCCAGTTGTTCCGCTTCAGGGCGGCCTCGATGATCCGCCGCTCGGGCATCTCCAGGGCTCGTTCCAGCGGCATCGGGGGGTGCAGGAGGAACGTGTCCGACCCGCCGCCGTGGCTGCCGCCATGACCGCCGCTCGTCGGGTCGCCGAACACGAGGTCCGCCGCCGCGTCGGCCGACGCCGCCCGGGCGGCAGGGGATCCGCCGGCGGCCATCTCCTGTAACGTCTCGGGCAGATCGTCGACGTCGATCTGCGGCCGGCGGCTCAACACCACCGCCCGCTCGACCGCGTTCTCCAGCTCCCGCACGTTCCCCGGCCACGGGTACCGGTGCAGGGCGGCCAGGGCGGCGTCGTTGAACCCGACCACCTCCCGCCCGGCCTCCTTCGCCAGCCGGCGGAGGAAGTGCGTCGCCAGCAGCGCCACGTCCCCCGGCCGCTCCCGCAGCGGCGGCAGCTTCACGTTCACCACGTTCACCCGGTAGTACAAATCCTGGCGGAACTTCTGCTCCGCCACGAGTTGGGCTAGGTCCACGTTCGTCGCCAGCAGCACCCGCACGTCGACCGTTTTGGGCTCGCTGGACCCGACCGGCTCGAACGTCCGCTCCTGCAGCACCCGCAGCAGCTTCACCTGCATGAGCGGGGTGGCCGAGTTGATCTCGTCCAGAAAGATCGTCCCGCCGTCGGCCGACAGGAACCGGCCCGGCTTGTCGCCGACGGCCCCTGTGAACGCGCCCTTGACGTGCCCGAACAGCTCGCTCTCGAGCAGCGTCTCGGGCAGCGCGCCGCACGACACCTCGATGAACGGCTTGTCCCGCCGCGGGCTCCGGTGGTGGATCGCCCGGGCGAGCAGGCTCTTGCCCGTCCCGCTCTCGCCCGTCATCAGCACGGTCGTCCGCCCGTCGGCCACCGCCCCGACGAGGTCGAAGATCTTGGCCATCTTCGGGTCGTGCCCGACGACGTTCCCGAGCCCGAACCGGGTGTCGATCTGCTGGCGGAGCAGCTGGTTCTCGAACAGCAGCGCCTGCTGCCGGGCCGCCTTCTCGACCACGACTCGGATCTCCTCGTCCACGATCGGCTTCGTCAGGTAGTCGAACGCCCCGGCCCGGGTCGCGAACACCGCCCCCTCGATCGACCCGTACCCGGTGATGACCACGATCACGACGTGCGGGAACCGCCGGCGGCAGTCCCGGAGGAAGTCGGCCGGCGTGACCCCCGGCATGTTGATGTCCGCCAGCAGCAGCTCGACCTGCCCGGCCTCGAGGACGGCCATCGCCTCCTCCGGCGCGTCGGCCGTCCGCACCTCGTACCCCTCCCGCCGCAGGAATTGCCCGAGCGACTGGAGGATGATGCGGTCCTCGTCCAAGATCAGCAGGCGGGGCTTGGTCGTCATGGGGGAGGGAAGGGAGGGAAAGTGCTGAGTACTCAGTGCTGAGTGCTAAGTGCGGGGACAATGCGGGACGTCGCGGAGCCCAATCCTTTTAGCGGCAGCCCGAAGGACTGGGCGGCGAGCGGACCGGGCCGTGACGCACCCGCTCGACGCGACGCGACGCGGCGTTGCCTGAAATCATCGGCGTGCGTTGCCCCGGAGCATCGCTACGCGTGCGCGCCGCGGTCCGTCGGTCCGATAACAGGATGTGGTCCTGCCCGTGGCGTCGAGGCGACGCGCGTGCTGCCCGCGCCACGGGTCGACCCAAAGCCGCCGACCGGCCCGTCCCCGGGGGCGGGCGTACCGGGCCGCTCGGATTGCGGTCCGTGTGAGCCGGCCACACAATGCCGCCGACCGCCCGCGCGTCCCGCCGCCGCCGAGCCGCGCCCCGGGCAATCCGACGCGGCGGCGCAAATCCCGTGAAATCGTTGTAACAGCGGCCGAAGTTGGTAAAGTAGTGGGTTGTCGGCCCCGCGCTTCGCGCCGATGTGCTCCCGGCCGGTCCGGGTAAAGGAGAGGTGAGCCCGTGCGAGTCGGAGTACCCAAAGAGATCAAGCCGGACGAGTACCGGGTCGGGCTGATGCCGGTCGGGGCCGAGGCCCTCGTCAAGGCCGGGCACGCGGTCCTGATCGAGGCCGGGGCCGGGGCCCCCAGCGGGTTCCCGGACGAGCAATACGTGGCGGCCGGGGCGACGATCGTCCCGTCGGCGGACGAGGTGTTCGCGGCCGACATGGTGATCAAAGTGAAGGAGCCGCAGCCGACGGAGATCGGGCGGTTCCGGCCCGGGCAGGTGGTGTTCACGTACTTCCACTTCGCCGCCAGCGCCCAGCTCACCCAGGCGTGCCTCGAGAGCGAGGTGACGGCGATCGCGTACGAGACGATCAAGGACAAGAAGGGCGGGCTGCCGCTGCTCACCCCGATGAGCGAGATCGCCGGGAAGATGAGCATTCAGGAGGGGGCGAAGTACCTGGAGAAGCCGCTCGGCGGCCGGGGCGTGCTGCTCGGCGGGGTGCCGGGCGTGCCGCCGGGCGAGGTCGTGGTGCTCGGGGCCGGCGTCGTCGGCACGTGCGCGGCCAAGATCGCCGCCGGCATGGGGGCGAGCGTCACGCTGATGGACATCAACCTGGACCGGCTCCGGTACCTGGACGACGTGATGCCGGCGAACGTCAACGTGATCTTCAGCGACTTCCACACGATCCGGGACGCGCTGGTGAAGGCCGACCTCGTCGTCGGGGCCGTGCTGATCCCGGGGGCGAAGGCCCCGCGGCTCGTCACCCGCGAGCACCTGAAACTGATGAAGCCGGGCGCGGTGATCGTGGACGTGGCGATCGACCAGGGCGGGTGCGTCGAGACGGCCCGCCCGACGACGCACCAGCAGCCGACGTACGTGGTCGACGGGGTCGTCCACTACTGCGTGACGAACATGCCCGGGGCGGTGTGCCGCACGAGCACGATCGCCCTGTGCAACGCGACGCTGCCGTACGCCCTGCGGATCGCGAACAAGGGGTTCGAGCAGACGGCGGCCGACGACCCGGGGTTCGGCGAGGGCATCAACATGGTCGGCGGGCGGATGGTGAACGCCGCCGTGGCGGAGGCGGTGGGGCTCAAGGCGCACCCGATGAAGGGGCGGTGAGGGCGGCGAGCGGGCGGGCCAGGACCTGACCAGTGAGGGCGGTTGGTTCGGATGACATGGGCAAACTTCGTATT
>JAQGHJ010000514.1 GCA_028288905.1 Phycisphaerales bacterium
CCCCGAACTGCTGCCGGTGCCGCAGCTGCTGCGGCGGTTCCAGACGAGCCACATCCACATGGGCGTGGTCGTGGACGAGTACGGGGCGACCCAGGGCATTGTGACGCTCGAGGACGTGCTCGAGGAGATCGTCGGGGAGATCGAGGACGAGTTCGACCTGGCGCGCCAGGCCGGCGACTTCGTGCCCGAGGGGGACGGGTACCGGGTGAACGGGGCGTACCCGCTCCACGAGCTGCGGGACCGGCTGAAGCTGCCGGAGCCGACCCAGAAGGAGGCGGCCGGGGTCGACACGGTCAGCGGGCTGGTCGTCCGTGACCTGGGCCGGTGGCCGCGGGTCGGGGACCGGGTGCCGCTGAACCCCGGGTATACGATGCGGGTGACGGCGATGCTCCAGCGGCCGCGGCGGGTCGGGCAGGTGCTGATCACCCCACGGCCGGAGGCCGCGGCGGGCGTGGCGAAGGAAAAGGCAAAGGACGCGACGAAGACGGGGTGAGGACGCGGGAGTTTCGTAAGGGCTCGCGCGGTCGGTTCCAGAGATCAAGGTGACCCGCTAGCGCGGGACCGCCTCCCCCCACGCCCCCTCCCCCTTCCCGGGGGAGAAGTAACGGGTGCCTGCCCCGACCGCCCGCGGGCGAGTTCCGACCGATCCAACTGAGTTGGAGCCCGCCGATAAGGGCCCACCCGGCCCCCGACCCTCCACCTCCGACTCCCGCCGTCACGACGCCCGGCGGGCCGGCATGCCGAACGGATCGGCCTGCGGCGGCGCGCCGTAGGCCTCGTCCGCGTGCTCCCCGTGTTCAGCGTGGTCCCCGTACCCGCCCTGGCCGTCGCGGCGGCCGGCGAACCCGCCGCTGACGGTGTACCGGCGGTCGGTCGGCGGGACGTACGCCTCCCGCGGGCGGGACGCGGCCAGCACGACGATCACCCCGACCAAGCCGGCGGCGGTCGCCAGGAACGTGAACGGCCACCGCTTGTCGTCCCCGGTCTGGACCGTGACCGACGCGTCGGTCACCGGCTCGGCCCGGACGGCGGCGAGCGGGTCGGACCCGGCGGCGTCGGACGCCTTCATCTGGGCCCGGCCCTTCTCGACCTGGGCGGCGGCGATCTGCCGGTCGAGGTCGGCCAGCTCGCGGGCGGCCGCGGCGGCGTCGTCGGCATCGGCCTTGGCCCGGCGGGCGGCGGCCATCGCCTCCAGGGCGTCCACCTCCCGCTTGACGTCGTCCTTCTCGGCGTTGGACAGCTCTTCCTTCTTCGTCGTCAGGGCGGCCTGCCGGGCCGCCTCGTCGGCGGCGGCGATCGGGTTGCTTCCGGCCCCGGTCCCCGCCGCCCCGCCGGCCGCCTTGCTGGCCGCGGCCGACCGGGCGTCGGCCAGCTCCCGCTTGCGGGCGTCCACCCGGTCCCGCTGGGCCGCCACCTGCTGGGTGAGCTGCCGGACCGCCGCGTCCGCCCGCGCCGCCGCCTGGTCGATCGCCGCCTGGTACTTCGACCGGGACGTGGCCAACGCCTGGTACGCCTCGTCGACCTTCGCCGTCCGGGCCTTCTGGTCGGCCGGCAGGTCGTTGAGGTTCGGGCGAGCCTTGTCGAACGCGGCGAACAGGTCGGTCTGCCGCCGCTCGTTCTGCCGCCGGGCCCGGTCCATCTGCTTCATGCTGTCGTCGATGAACGCCAGGAACTGCCGGGTCAACGGGTCGTACTCGTCCTTGGCCGCGATTAGGTCCCGCAGGGCGGCCACGTCCTTGTCCAGCCCCTTGAGATCGGCCGCCAACCGGGCGGCCTCGGGCAGGTTGTTGGCCGCGGCGACGTTGTGCTGCCGCTCGACGATGCCGCGGCGGTCCAGCAGCTTCTTCAGTTCCGGACTGGTGTCCCACGCCCGCTGGACCCGGGCGGTCGTCTCCTGCCCGAGCCGGTTGCGGAGCTGGTCGAGCAGCGCCCGCTGGTCTGACTGCTGCTGGGCCAGCTCGTCGTTGTGCTGTCGCAGCTCCTTCTGGAACGCGTCGAGCTTTCCCAGGTAGACGGTGAGCACCTCGTTGCCGCCGGCCGCGTCCCGGGCGGCGGACACGCGGGCGTCGAACTGCTGCTGGGCCGCGTCCATGGCGGCCTTGGCGTCACCGGCGGCGGTCCCGGACGCCTGCAGTGTGGCGTTGAGGTTCTCGTTCAGAGCGGCCAACGTCGACCGCAGCTCCTTGAGCTGGGCGTCGTCCTCGTCTGCGGCGACCCCGGCGGCGGCCGCCGCCCCGCCGCCGCCGCCGGCGGACGGGCGGCTCGGGAGGTTCTCCAGCCGCTCGACCTCCCGCCGGAGGGCGATCAGCGCTGGGCGGGACGCCGCCTGCTGCCGCTGCAGGTCCGTCGCCTTCCGGGTTAGGGCATCGGCGTCCTCCGTCCCGCCGCGGGCGACCTGAGCCTCGGCCTGGCGGCGGGCGGCCCGCTTCCGCTGGTTGTTCAGCTCGTAAAGCAGGTTCTCGGCCCGCTCGCTCTCCTGCTCGGCCTTGGCTCGTTTGTCGTCGGCGGGCGCCCCGGTGCCGCGGCGGCCGGCCTCGTGGGCGGCCCGGGCTGCAGCCAGCAGCGCTCGCATCGGCCGACGGTCGGCGTCCGGGTTGGTCGACGGGAACTCGACTGTCAGCGCCTCGGACCGCCCGGGGCCCCAAGCCGCCTTGTCCAGCGCCGTCTGAAGCCGGGCGGTCGCGTCGGTCGATGACTCGTCGAGGAACCCGTAGGTCGCCCCGTCGGCCGCCAGCGCGTCACGGGCCGCCCGGGCGGTCGACTGGCGGGACAGTTCCGCCAGCCGGGCGTCCTGGAACGCCCGGCGGACGTCGGCCGGCACCCGCGGGTCGCTCAGCCCCTCGAACCGAAGCGTCCCGCGGACGGTGGCGGGCGGCCGGAGGGTCGTCCAGACGACGGCGATCGCGACGGCCGTCAGCGCCACGACGGCGATGATCGTCCCGAGCCGGCGGGACGGCCCGGACGGGGGCGGGGCCGCCGGGGCGTTCAGGTCGCCGGTGTTGGTGAACGGGTCGCGGGGCGGCCCGCCGCGGGTGCCGGCGGCACG
>JAQGHJ010000542.1 GCA_028288905.1 Phycisphaerales bacterium
GCCGTGCCCCCGCCCGCCGCCGCCGCCGAAGTGCCGCTCGCCGCGGTCGTAGTCGTCCCGCCCGCGGAGCCGGTCCGGCTCGGCCGGGGCCGCCGGCAGGTCCGCCAGCGGGGTCGGGACGACCTCGATCTTCCGCTTGATCAGCCGCTCGATCGCCGTCAGGTTCGACCGCTCGTCCCGGTCGCAGAAGCTGACGGCCGTCCCGCTCGCCCCGGCCCGGGCCGTCCGCCCGATCCGATGCACGTACGTCTCCGGCTCGTGCGTCACGTCGAAGTTCACGACGTGCGACACGCCGTCGATGTCGATCCCGCGCGCCGCGATGTCCGTCGCCACCAGCACCCCGATCTTGTCCGCCTTGAACGCGGCCAGGGCCCGGTTCCGGTTGTTCTGGCTCTTGTTGCCGTGGATGGCGGCCGACTTGATGCCGAACGCCTCCAGCTTACGAACCACCTTGTCCGCCCCGTGCTTCGTCCGGGTGAACACGATCGCCCGGTGCATCGGCAGCTCCTGCACCAGGTGGGCGAGCAACTGCGGCTTCGTGTTCTTCTCGACGTAGTACACCCGCTCCTCGATCCGGTCGGCGACGGCCGACACCGGGGCGACGGCGACCGTCACCGGGTTCCGCAGCAGCGTGTCAGCGAGCTTGCGGATCTCCGGCGGCATCGTGGCCGAGAAGAACAGCGTCTGCCGGGCCGGCGGGATCTTGGCCGTCACACGGCGGATGTCGTGGATGAACCCCATGTCCAGCATCCGGTCGGCCTCGTCCAGCACGAGCGTGTCGATCCCGGACAGGTCGACGAACCCCTGGTTCATCAGGTCCAGCAGCCGGCCCGGGCAGGCGATGATCACGTCGACCCCGCTCCGGAGCGACTCGACCTGCCCGTGCTGGCTGACGCCGCCGAAGATGACGGTGTACCGGGCCTTGACCTCCCGGCCGTACGCCTTGAACCCGGCGGCGATCTGCGTCGCCAGCTCGCGGGTCGGGGCGAGCACGAGCACCCGCGGCTTGCGGCGGGCCCCGTCCGGCGACGGCTTGGAGTGGAGCTTGTTCAGGATCGGCAGCGCGAACGCGGCCGTCTTTCCCGTGCCCGTCTGGGCGGACCCGAGCACGTCCCGGCCGGCCAGCACGTGCGGGATGGCCTTGGCTTGGATGGGGGTAGCCGTCTCGTAACCCTCGGTCACGAGGGCGTTCAGAATGGGGGTAGCAAGATTCAGATCGGCGAATTGCATCGGTCACCTTTGTTTGGTGAATGTCCCTACCCTGCCGGATACCGGCGGGCGTGGGACGATGCGCACCAAAACCAAAGAGACCACGGCTAACGCCGAAAAGGCCGGTCGAGTGCGCTGACAACTGGGCTTGGGCGGGTCAGGGGAAGCCGGTGTGAACTTGGCTTCTTGACAGATCGCGGCGGGCAGTTGTGCTTTCTACTATATCGGTACGCGGGAACCTGTCTATAAGTTCTTGTCCACCGCATGTTTTTTCCCTCTGCGGCCACAGTTCATACGTGAATCGTGCGACTGGAGCCGCGGGTTCCGACGTGCCCTCCTGTGCGATTTTTGCACGTCCGTGCGACATGCGGAAAACCCTCGACTTGGCGAACTCAACCACTTAGCTTGCTTCGTCCACACCGTCGGCGTGGTGACTTTGAAATTCGTTGGGCGGCCCGCCAACGGCGGTTGGCGCCGGACCGCGGGGGGCTTTCGTGATGTCGAGTGGAGACGTTTGCCAGCCGGTCGAGTCGTTAGACCGCCCGGGCCTGACGCCCGGCGTGGTCACGAGCCTCTCCCATTCCGCCGCCGATGCCGGGCGCATCTTGGCGGCTGTCGAGGTTCGGGTGCCGCACGTGAAGCCGCCCGCCGCCTACGGCGCGACGGTCGCGGCGGTCGCCGCCTCCATGGTGGCGCTGGCGGCCGCGTACGTCGGGTTGGCGGCGTTCATGGGGTGGCTCGTCTCCTGGCACGCCGTTCAAGCGGTCACGTCGTTCGCGTACGGGCCGTACTTCGTGTTCCACGTGCCGATGGCGCTACTGGGCGCCCTGCTGCTGCTGTTCCTCGTCAAGCCGGTGTTCTTCCGCTCCAAGGGGCGGGATGACGGCGTGGTCGTGCTGACGCCCGAAGCCGAGCCACTTCTGTTCGCCTTCGTGCGCAAGCTGTGCGTCGCGACAGGGTCGCCGGTACCGGCGTCGGTCGAGGTCGACTGCGACCCCAACGCCAGCGCCCGGTACCGGGGCGGGCTGTTCGGGCTGGCGGGCGGACGCCTGGTGCTGCGGGTCGGGCTGCCGCTGGTGGCGGCGACGTCCGTGCGGCAGCTGGCGGGCGTGCTCGGACACGAGTTCGGGCACTTCAACCAACGCGGCGGGATGGTCGGGTCGTACCTGATCCGCCGGCTGACCGCGTTCCTTGCCGCCGTGGTGTTCCGGCGGGACCGGCTGGACGCGAGGCTGGCCCGGATGCGGCACGCGCCCGGGGCCGGCAGCCAACTGCTCTACTGGGTCGCCGCCGGGCTCGTCGAGCCGATGCGGGGCGTGCTCTGGCTGATGGTGCTGGCCGGCGAGGTGCTCGCCTGCTCCGTGCTGCGGCGGATGGAGTACGACGCCGACCACGTCGAGGCCCGGGTGGCCGGCGTCCGCGACTTCGTCGAGACTAGCCGGCTGCTGACGTTCCTCGGCATCGCCGCCCGCCAGGCGCGCGGCGACCTGGCGGCCGCCCTCGACCAGCGGCGGCTGGCGGACGACCTCCCGGCCCTGATCGCGGCCAACGCTCGCGGGCTGGCCGCCCACCGGGACGACTTGCTCCGGATGCTCGAGGCGGACCGGACCGGGTGGCTCGACACCCACCCGAGCCACGCCGACCGCGTGCGGAACGTGGAGTCGACGGGCGCGGCCGGGCTGGTCGGGTGCGACCTGCCGGCCCCGGGGCTGTTCGCCGACTTTCCCGGGCTGTGCCGCCGGGCGACCGAAGCGTTCTACTGCGGGGCGATGGGAGAGGCGGCGTGGGCGGAGGCGCGGGAGCGGAACACGCTCACCGCCACGGCGGACCTGGCCGGCGAACGGTCCGGGCAGCGGCAGGCGGCGCGGGCGCTGCGGCGGTACTGCCGCGGGCGGATCGTGTCGTTCCGCCCCGTCCTCCCCGCGGCCGACGCCGTCCTTCCGGTCGACGACGTCGCCGCCGCCGCCGCCGAGTTGGAGGCCGTCCGTACCGACGTCGCTCGGGCGGCCGAGCCGCTCGGCCCGACGGTCGACCAGTACGAGGCGGCGGCGGCGGCCCTGCCAGTTGCCCGGTCCGAAGTCGGGCTGTGCGCGCTGTTCGGCGCCGGCCACGCCAAGGCCCGCGCGATCGGCCGCAAGGCGGTCGCCGAGCGGAACCGGCACGAGCCGGTCGTCGTCCGCGGAGCCGCTCAGCTGGCCGCGTTCGAGCGGGAAGCCGCGCGACGGCTGACGATTGCCCTCCGGCTCCTGCGGGACGACGACGTCTGCGACCGGGCCCGCGCCCTGGTCGACCCGCTGCCGGACGACCCGCGGCCCGAACTCGCCCGGCTCGCTGACCTCTGCCAACACCTCCGGGCCGCCCAGCCGACGGTGGAGGCTCTTCGGGAGTTGGCCGTCACCCTTCGGGTGCACCTGTCCGCGTACAACCCCGACGCGCCGTACCCGCCGCTGGTCAATCGGATCCTGGGCGCCGACGCGGACGCGATCGCCCGGCTGACCGAGCTGCGGCAGGCGTTGGCTTCGGTGCCCTACCCGTTCGCCCACGGGACGGCGGGCGTGACTGTCGGCACCACGTTGGTCGGGCAGGTGCCGGCGGCGGACGACCCGGTCGACGTGCAAGGTTGCGCGGCCGCGGCCGTGGAACAGTATTACGAGCTGACGTTTCGTGCCGTATCGGTGCTGGCGGAATGGGCCGAGCGGGCGGAGCTGGCAGTCGGCCTTTCCCCGCTGCCCGAACCCGCGGCGGAGGAAGGGGCCGTCCCGGCGGCCGCCGACGGGGAGGCGTCGCGGGACCGCCGCCGGTACTGGTTCGCGTACGGGGCCCGGGCCGCGGCCGGCGTGGCGTTGGTCAGCGGGCTGGTCTGGTACAGCGTTGCCCCGCCGACGCTCCCGACGATGCCGTGGGAGACGGCCGGAGCGAGCGATTACCGCGGCCGGCCCGCCGGGTTCAGCCCGGCCGTGGGTCGGTACGCGCACTACACGCCCCTGCCGCCGACCACCTACGCGCCGGCGGCCCACGGCCACCAGCCGTGGCAACCGCCGGCATACTTCCCACAGCCCTACAACCCCGGCCGGCCGGGATACCCCGGGCAACCGAACGTGCAGCCGGGCCGCCCCGGGCAGAACCGGAACGACCCGAACTCTTCCCGCGGCTACAACCCACAACCGAGCCCGCCGAACCGTTCGGGCGGGCCGGGCTACAACCCCCAGCCGCGCGGTCCGGGTCCGGGCGGCGGCGGCTACCGGCCGGGCGGCACCGGCGGCGGCGGGTACTCACCGGGTGGCGGGTCCCGGGGGCGGTAAGCGAGCGACCGGGGTGCATCATCCCCACCGTGGGCGTGTCGAACTCGGGTTGCGGCGGGTCACACGTGCCGGGCGAAATGGGCGATCTCGGGCTGGGCCACCCGCCGGTACTCGGCCAAGGACATTGTCACGCTGTCGGCGTGGGTGCCGGCCTGGAACGTGACGTGGTCGTCGGCCGTCAGGCTTTCGTCCATCAGTGTGACGAGCCCGTACAGCCGCCCGACCGGCGGCTCGGCGCCGGTGTCGCAGTCGGGGAAAAGCTCGGCGAGCGCCCGCTCGTCGGCGAGCCGGACGTGTTCGGCCGGGATCTGCGCCTTGAGTTCCTCTAGGTCGACCCGGTAACAGGCCGGCAGGGCGCACAGGACGAACTGCCCGTCCGCCCGGACAAGCACGGGTTTGATCACCCGGCGACCCGGCACGTGCTCCGCCATCGCCAAGTCCTGTGCGGTGAACGCGTCGTCGTGGTGAGATACCCGGTACGTGGCGTCGAGCTGGTCGAGAAACGAGTGGAGTCGGGTCTGTTGCACGATCGGCCTCCGGCTGGGCCCGCGACGTGTCGCGAGCGGTCCACGGGCGGTTAGGTCCTTCGACCCGTGCTCCGCCAAGGTGTTGGCGGCCGCGGGGCGACGGGAAATTGTGCCAACCCGGGCGGCGCGAGTTCAACCGAATTTAAAGAATTATTGCGCCGGCTCGCCGCAGATCGTCCGGCCGGTTGAGGTTCAACCAGACCGAACCGTTCCACGTCGATGGCACGGTTGCTGCTCCGAACGCTGGCAGGTCCAGGAGCGAGTGGAGGGCCCGTCGGCCCGCCGCCAACTCGGCCGCCAAAAGCGAAGCAGCCGATGACCGGAAGATGGAGGGGAACGGCTCGACCGAGGGCGGGGCGTCGGCACCGGCCCCCGCCCGCTCGCAGAGCAAACCCGTCAGTTCACCTCGCGCGGCAAGCGAGTCCCGTAGCCAAGCGAGTTGTTCCGGGCCGACGTTCGGCATGTCCACGCTCAGGACGTAGACCCGCGGCGTCGTGGCGGCGGCGAGTGCGGCGACCACGCCGGCCAGCGGTCCGGTTCCGGCTACCGCGTCGAACGCGATCCGGTCGAACCGCTCGTGCCCGACCGGCGACGGGTGGTCGGCGGCCGCAACAAGGAGCTTAGGGCCGGCGTGGGCGAGGCGGTCGAGCAGGTGCACGAGCACCGGCTTGCCGGCAATCACCAGCCGGTCCTTCGCCGCTCCCATCCGGCTGCCGCGCCCGCCCGCGAGGACGGCGAGCGTGACGCCGGCGGTGTCCGTCGGGGTGGTGGAGGAGGGATCGGGACGGGTTGAGTTCACGATGCTGAGCAATCGGTCGACCGCGGCGGCGGCGGCGGCGGCGGCGCCTCACGGCCGCGGAAGTGCGATCGTCGCGAGGTAGATGCTCGCCTTGCCCTCGTGCGACGAGTAGTAGCTGACCCTGAGTCGGCCGTCGTCGCCGATCGCCAGCCCGGCGTAGCTGCAATCGCCGCCGGACGGCAGGGCAAGACACTCGGTCAACCGCCCGGCGGCCTGGTCGACCCAGCAGAGGCTTGTTCGGACCTTTTTGTCGTGGAGTCGGACGACGGCCAACAACCGGTCGTCCGGCAGCCGGATCATGGCCGGCCCGCCGATCTTCACGCCTGCATCCTTCCACTCCCACTCGGTGTACGGCGGCTTGGACCGGCCGATGACCGCCAGCCCGGCCCGGGCCGCGGGGTCGAGCGCGTCCGCCTCGGCGGCCGGCGGCACGTCGCGGCGGAGCAGGCACACGACCGACCCGTCGGCGGCAAAGTTCAGGTCGTGCTCGCCCGCCCGCCCGGCGACGGCCAGCCGGTCGACGAGCGGCTGGTACGTCCGCCCTTCGTCCCGCGTCGCGTACAGCCGGACGCCCGGCGGCGGGACGGTGCGATACCCGATGCCGTAGCCCACGCCGTCACGAAACGTCGTCCGCCACACCCAGTCGTTGTCGGCCCCGACGGGGCGGGGGTCCGACCAGGTCTTGCCGTCGTCGGAAATCCAGACCATCGACCGGTGCCGAGCCTCCCCCGCCGCCGGGGGGACCGACTGCCGCAACGCGACCGCCCCGGACAACATTAGTCGCCCGCCCGGGGTGACGGTCAGTTTCGCGTCCCGGAGGTCGCCGTCTGGGCTGGTGACGCGGGCGGCTGATTCCCACGAGTCGGCGTCCGCCGACGTCAGGACGCGCAACGCCCCGTCCGCCGACACGTGCGACGACCCCTCGCGGAACGCGCAGAACCATCGCCCCTTGAACCGGACGAGGTCCGTGAACGCGTTGTGCGGGGCTGCGTCCCAGATCTTGCGCACGCCGAGAAGCGTCGGGGCCGCGGGGCTTGTCGCGGCGGCTGGTTCCGCGGCCGTGCCGGAGGCCGTGGCGGTAGAAGGGGCCGGCGACGTGGGCGACGCCGCTGGGGCGGGCGCCGGCCCGCATAGGGCGACGAGGAACGGGGCGCAGCGGAGCAGTGGTCGCACGGGGCACGCCTCCTTCGGGTATGGGGAGGGGTGCCATCTTCGGGCCGTGCGGCTCGGTCCGCAATGACAACGGTAGACCCACGGCGAACAGCCGGGCGACGTTCCGCCCATTGGTACCGCTGGCCTACTTCCGCACGCTCGTCGGCCGGACGAGGTGCGGGATGTAACCGCCGCGGGCGACGCCGACCGTGTCGACGGTGATGAACGCTTCGGGGTCGGTGTCGGCAATGATCTTCAGCATCTCCTTGCCGCGCTTGCGGGGGGCGACGACGAACAACAGCATCACCTGCAACGACTGCCCGTGCCCGTCGACGGCAGTTAGTCCGAACCCGGCCGCCCGCAGGGCCGCGGCCAAGTCCTGGCACCGCTGTTTGCTGATGATCCGGGCGATGATCGTGCCGGATGCGATCCATGTCTCCAGCGTCATCCCGACGAACGTGCCGGTGGCGAACCCGGCCGCGTACCCGACCATGTTCCACGGGTTCTGCCGGGCCGTCGCCAGCGCGCTGGAGATGGCGAAGATGAAGACTCCAGACTCGATCAACCCGAGCCCGGCGGCCAGGTACTTGCGGCCGCGCATCGCGTACAGCATCCGGAGCGTGCCGATCGACACGTCGCAGATCCGTAGGGAGAAGATCAACAGGGCGGGGAGGAGCTGTTCCATAGTGCGGGCCGTGTGTCGGCGGCGGGCCGCGGCCGGGCGGCGGCCCAGGTCCGTCCCCAGTTATCGGCGGGGTCGGGCGGCGACCTGTGTAACGGGATCGTGCGGCAACGGCGGCGGCGGGTAGCCTGACCGGCCGTGGCACGGACGGCTCAAAAGTTGGTCAGCTCGGTTGAGCCCTTCGCGGACCCCGCTCTCCGAGCCCCTCTCTCGGCAGTCCGGGAGAGGGGGCGGAGGCCCGCGATCGCGACGCGCTTCAATAGCGCCAACGTGTTCGAGAAGCGGGCGGGCGTTGCCGTGGCACGAGCTTCCGAACGCTAATCAACGGCTTAGATAGGTTCAGAACCGTCGCCTTCCATGTGGCGAACGCGCCCGGCAGGGGTCGGGAGCCTCGTGCCAAGCAATGCCCGCCGGCAACTCGAACACGTTCTCACGCCAGCGGCGGCGAGGGGCTTAGGGTCGCGGCGAGCCGGCGGGCGCGGCGGATGGCGAGTCCGGCCCCGAGCAGGCCCGCCGCCCCCGCAAGCGCTGCCCACCCGCCCCACCAGGACGGTGAGGCGAGCGGGTCGACGACGGCGTCGTCCGCGGCCGACGCACCGGGCGACGGCGACGGGGGCGGGACGTACGGAGGAAACGCCCCGGCCGCGCCGGCGTCCGACCAGTGGTCGAACGACTCGAGGTGCCGCGGGACCGGCCGGCCGGCCGCCGCCAGGAGCCGGGCTTGCGCCACCCGGCCGAGTCGGCGGTCGGTGCCGCGGTCGACCAACAGCGCCGCCGACTGCCGACGCACGCCCGGGTCCGGGTCCGCCGTGGCCACCGCGACCAACAGTGCTACCGGCCAGCCCGACGGGTTGGCCTTCGCCAGGGCGGCCATGGCCGCCGCCCGGGTGGCGGTGTCGCCCGCTTGTAGCCGTTCGGTGTGGATGGCCACCGCCGCGGGTAACCCGTTCCCCACCGTCGACAGGCGGGCGGTCGCCCGGTCCCGTACCTCGGGCGGGCCGGATCGGGCCAACTCTGCGAGCGCCGCCTGTCCCTTGGGGCCGAGGGTGGTCAGCGCGCCGAACGCTTCTGGGCGAAGGGCCGGGTCCGGGTCGGCGGAAGCGATCCTGCGAAGCTGGTCTGTCAGTCGCGGCCAGTCCGGACGGGGAGTGGACCCGAGCCGTCCGGCCAGCGCCACGCACCCGGCCCGGACCTGCCCGTCCGGCGAGGCGAGGCCGGCGTACAGCGGCTCGAAGTCCGAGGCCCGCTTGGTCAGGAAGTCGATGGCGGCCAACGCGACGTCGGGGTCAGGGTCCGAGGCGCGAGTTCGCATCGCGGGCGTGACGGTGGCGACCGGGCCGTATCGTGCGGCTAACGCCACGAACCGACGACGGACCGCCGCCGGCGCGGCGGCGGCCGGGCGGTTCATGACGTCCATGACCACCGCTCGGGCGGCCTCGTCCGGGGCACTGCGGAGCGCGATGGCGGCGGCACGGTCGCCGGTCGGGCCCTCGTCGGCGATCGCCCGGTCGAGCATGGCCGCGACGGTTCGCCGGAAGTCGTCGGCCACGAGCGGGCTGCGGTCGAGCGGGGCCGCCGCCCACCCGCCGTCGGTGGCC
>JAQGHJ010000586.1 GCA_028288905.1 Phycisphaerales bacterium
ATGTTCCGGGCCCGGCCGCGCGGTGGACGAGGGGTCCTTCGCTCCGCTCAGGATGACATCCGTGGGGAGGACCGGGCGGTTCGACAGGTGCCCGGCGGCGGCTGGGGTGTCTCAACAGAACGATACCGTTTCGTTTGTGTGACGTCCGCGGCCCGTTGTTTACGCCGCCGACCGGGCCGCTTGGTGCTCCTCAGCCGTCACCAGAAACGGCCCGCGGTGCCCGTGGTCCGCCACCCCCTCCAGGCCGGCCGCGGTCAGGGCCAGCGGGGCGAGTCGCTCGGCCATCAGGTCGTAAGGCTTGATCGCCGTCGTCGCCCCGGCCGCCAGCAGCTCCTGCTCGTGCTTCTCGTCGTCGGCGACGGCGATGATGGCGGCGTGCGGTGCGAGCTCCTTCACGCCACGGACCAGGGCGAGGTTGCTCGTGCCCTTCAGCAGCATGTCCGGGATCGTGCAGAACACGACCTTCGCCCCGTGCAGGTCGGCGTGGTGCAGGGTGTCGAGGCTGCCGAGGTCGCCGAACATCCCGTGGACGCCGCGGGCCTTGAGCTGCCGGAGCGTCTCGGGGTTGAAGTCGATCACCTTCAGTTTCCCCAGCGCGTCCGGGTGCCGGGCGGCCAGCAGGTCGACCAGGGCCCGGCCGGCCCGGTGGAACCCGAGCAGGGCGACCGGGCGGTCGGCGTGGTCGGCGGCGGCCTCGGCGGCCGCCCCCGCCGACCCGAACCCGAGCCGCCCCATCAGCCGGTCGAACCCCTGGTAAAGCGGGTGGCTGAACCGGATCGAGTAGCTGCTCATCACGCACGTGATCGCCATCGCGTAGATCACGACGGCCACCGTCCCCTCGCCGATGTGCCCGTACTTCACCGCCCCGAGGCTGGCGATCACGAGGGAGAACTCGCTGATCTGGGCCAAGTTTAAGCTCGTGACGAACGCCGTCCGCCGCCCCGCCCCGCTCAGCTTCAGCAGCGGGTAGATGCTCAGGAACCGGCTGGCGACGACGAAGACGACGATCGCGGCCACGGTCAGCATCATCGCCGGCTTCAGCGGCGTGATCTTCATCCCGAGCGACACGAAGAACAGCGTGAGGAAGAAGTCCCGCAACGGCAGCGTCTTGGCCGTTACGTGCACGCTGTACGGGAACGCCCCGACGCACAGCCCCGCCACCAACGCCCCCATCTCCTTGCTCAGGCCCATCGTGCCGGCGAGCCCGGCGACGGCCGCGCACCACCCGATGCTGACGGCCACCACCATCTCCGGGGCCTTAGCGATCGACGCGTACACCCGGTTCAAGACGTACTTGCTGAACAGGAAGCCGGCCGCCACGAGCAGCGCCGTCGCCCCGATCGCCTTGAGGATCGGGCCGACCGTCGGGTTGGCGAAGTTTGGCTGGAACGCCAGCACGAAGATCGCGTACACGTCCTGGATCACGAGAACGCCGAGCGTGAGCCGGCCGGGCAGCGTGTCCAGCTCCTGCTTGTCGTACAGCAGCTTGACGACGACGGCCGTGCTGCTCAGCCCGCACATCAGGGCCAGGTACAGCCCGTCGCTCTTGGACCCGGTGAGCCCGAACCCCATCGCCCCGAACACGCCGACGCCGAGGACGACGCAGACCAGGAACTGCCCGAACCCGGCGACGAGCAGTTGCCGGCCGGCGGCCAGGATCGACTTGAGGTTCATCTCCAGCCCGATGATGAACAGGAGCAGGACGAGCCCGATCTCGCTGATCACCTCGATGCTGCCGGCCGAGTGGATCCACTTCAGCCCGAGCGGCCCGACGACCGCCCCGGCGACGAGGTACCCGAGGATGATCGGCTGGCGGAACAGGTGGGCGATGAGCCCGACGACGGTGGCGGTCAGGATCGCGACGCCGATGTCGGGCAACAGGTCGTGTGGGTCCATGGGTGTGCGCCTTCCGTTGAACGTGTCGCCGAACGTGCCCCGCGCGGACGGGGCCTCGCCGCGAGCACCGAAGGGCCAGCGGCGGCCCATTGTCCCGGGGGCCAGCGTCCGCGAACACCGGCCCCCTTGCCGCTATCGGAGCGGATCCCGCCGGGCTTGCCCCGGCGCGGGTGGTCGGCAGGTGAAAACTTCACCCTCCGGCACCGATCGGAGGTCGCCGGGCCGCCAATCCGTTACAATCGCGCGCGGAGTCGGCGGCCGGCGGGACGGCCGCGCGGGCGCGGCGTCGTCGGGAGGGTTGGGCTTTGCCCGCCCGCCCGGTGCCGCACGGGGCCCGCGAGGAAAGTCCGAGCTGCGTAGGGCACGGTGCTGGATAACGTCCAGGCGGGGAAGGCGGGCGGCAACGCCCGCCGAACCCGACGGAAAGTGCAACAGAGAACAGACCGCCGGGGGAGTGGGCAGTAGGCAGAGGGCAGTAAGCAGAAAAGACGAAGAGACAGGGAGAGTATCTCGCTCCTCCGCACTCTTTTCTGCCTACTGCCCTCCGCCTACTGCCTACTCCTCAGGTAAGGGTGAAACGGTGCGGTAAGAGCGCACCGCGGCGGTGGCGACACTCGCCGGCATGGCAAACCCCACCGGCAGCAAGACCAAATAAGCGGACGGCCCCGGCCCGGGGCGACAACGCCGTCGTGCCGCAAGGCCCGGCGGGCAGAACATCCGCGGGTAGGTCGCGGCGGCCCGGACGAGAGCCCGGGACGCGAGGCGGTCGGCAACGGCCGCCACAGACAAATGGTCGTCGCCCCGCCCGGCCCGCGAGGGATGGGCGGGGAACAAAACTCGGCTTACACGCCGACCGCCGACTCCATGAAACGCCGCGACGGCGACCCGGGAATCCGGGTCGCCGTCGTCGTTGTTGGTTTGGTCAGGGCCAGCTTGTATCGATGCCCGCTCTCCTGCGCCGTAGCACCCCGCCGGTATGTCATCCTGAGCGGAGCGAAGGACCTCTCGTCCACCGCGGGGCCAAGCTCAGGACGTCTGGGACCGTGGATTGGGAATGGGTGGCCCGCCGGCAGCGCTCGGCGATCAAGTCACCCTTTCACATCCCACGGACCGTCTGCTGCGGACCCGGTTGCGCGGTGGACGCGGGGTCCTTCGCTCCGCTCAGGATGACATCCGTGGGGGGGACGCGCCGAGGGGAGCGGGGTGACGCGGGTCGGGTTCTGCATGGAATGGACCTGCCCCCGCCGCCGCCGCCGCCGTCGTCACCCGTAGACGTCGACCGAGCCGCCGACGCCTTGGCTCCGCCCGGCCCCGTCGCCGGCCGACCCGACCTGGCTCGCCGACTGGAGCAGCGCGATCGCCGCCTCGCCCTGCTGCCGTTGGTTGTCCATCGCCTTGACCGCTACCCGGGTCTGGATTTCCTGCCCGATCTTCGCCTGCTGCATCCCGCTGAACGTGGCCGTTAAATCCATGGTGTGCCTCCGCCGGTGCGTCGCCCCCGACTTCGGGTATCGGCTGCGCGGCGTGCCGACTTCACCGATTTCGCGGTCGCTCGGCCGCTGCGGCGTTGCCTGACACGCCACCGCGGTCGCACACCGCAGTCGACCAGCCGGCCCCCCGCCTCCGAGGGCCGGACCCACATTTAAAGAATTCCGGCTTGACGTGCCGAGTTCGCTTAGTAATGTTCGTTAGGTAGGTGTTCACAAGAACAGTGTCCGAACCCTCGTCCGCGGGTATCGCGACTTGGCACCGCGGTCGAACGCCTCACCGGAAGGAGCACCCCTTATGAACCTCACCCCCCGCCAGCTCGACGTGCTGGTCGCGATCCGCAACTACCGCCACCTCAACGGCTACGCCCCGACCATGCAGGAGCTGGCCGACCAGCTCGGCACGAGCAAGGTCACGATCTTCGAGCACGTCGGGGCCCTGGAGCGGAAGCGGGTCCTGAAGCGGGACAAGCACAAGGCCCGGTCGCTGGAGATCGTGACC
>JAQGHJ010000620.1 GCA_028288905.1 Phycisphaerales bacterium
TCCCCTTTTTAACGAGCGGCTGTAGGGCTGGGTTCCCCAGCGGCCTCAATGGGCCCGCCGGGTCGAAGGACATCGGCACGGGCCCCGCCCGACTTAACGTCAAATCGCAACCCGAACCAAGGGTGCCGCGCCGAGAGGAGGTGGTCGTGGGGCCGCCTCCTCCTTCCATTGGCGTGCCGCCTTGGCACGCCGTGCGCCCCGCGCTCCGCCCGAACCCGTCTGAATGCCCCAACGCCGAACGGGCCGCTCGGGTATATACTCGCACAGCAATTGCCTTCCAGACCGCTAGCCGAGACTGAGACCGCGGCCCTGGACGTTACAGCACCTCGCCCGTCGGGCGGGCGTCGCTGTCGTTCCGCGCGTCGCGTCGTCACAGGAGCCCGGCCATGCCGTTTCCCCTTCCACCCTTTGGTCTGTCGTCCCCTCGCTTTGGCAAAGTTGCCGCGGGACCGGGTCCGAGGCGTGTCGCGCGCTCCGGCAGTTGGTCGCTGAAACGACCAGGCCGTTAAGAATGGCGCGCCGCGCCGAACCGTCGCCGCCCGATCGAGCCGCCCGGACGGCACGCGTTCCGGCGCGGTTGACCCGGTCCCCCCGCCGAATATCCTTGCCCGCCAAGCCCGAGGCTGCTCCCCATGGCCGTCGCCACACCTAAAAAAGCTGTCGGAACGAACGGCTCGAAGCCCGACCCGTTCGACCCCGACGATTACCGCATGACGCTCGGGGACCACCTCGAGGAACTCCGTGGCCGGCTCGTGCTGGCCCTCGGCGGGTACGCGATATTGCTCGTGGCCGCGTTCTTTTTCGGGGACAAGGTCGTCGCGTACTTCTGCCTGCCGCTGATCCGGGCGCTGCGGGACAACAACATCAATACCCAGCTCGTGATGACCGAGGTGGGCGAGGGGTTCTCGGTCTTCATCGAGATCACGATGGTCAGCGCCGCGGCCGTCGGAGCCCCATGGATCGCATACCAGATCTGGCAGTTCGTCGCCGCCGGGCTGTACCCGCACGAGCGGAAGTACGTCACCCGGTACCTGCCGCTGAGCATCGGGCTATTGATCTCGGGGATGCTGTTCGTCTACTTCCTCGTGCTGCCGTGGACGCTGGTGTTCCTGATCGGGTTCGGGACGGACATCAAGCTGCCCGGCGGCGCGTTGGACGACATGGCCGCCCCGACCGCCGTCGTCAAGACGGACGCCCCCAAGGTCGGGGTATATGCCGGCAACCCGCCGACGGCCGCCCCGGGCGACATCTGGTACGACTCGAAGACCAAGCGGATGAAAACGTTCGTCGAGGGCCGGGTCCGGACGATCCAGCTGACGAGCGACAACCTGCTCACCCCGCAGATCAAGCTGTCGACGTACATCGAGGTGGTTGAGACGTCGCTGCTGATCTTCGGGCTGTCGTTCCAGTTGCCACTGGTCGTGCTGGCCGTCGCCCGGATCGGGGTCGTCCCGCTCGACAAGCTCAAGGCGATCCGGAGCTATGTGTACTTCGCGCTGGCCGTCGCGTCGGCCGTCATCACGCCCGGCGGGGACATCCCGTCCATGCTCGGGCTGACCGTCCCGCTGATCGGGCTGTACGAGCTGGGGATCTGGCTCGCCCGGCTCCAGCCCAAGAGCGAAGAGGGCGAGGGCGGCGAAGCGGCGGCATGACGACGAGCGCCGCCCACGCGCTGGACAGCCGTTCTCGACCCCCGGGTTTCCTTGCCGCCCGCGCCTCCGCGGCCGATACTCCCGCTGGTCCCCTAGCGCGCGAAGAACCCTCGACGAGCCGCTCCCATGATCCACCCCTGGCACGACGTGAACCCCGGCGAGGACATCCCGCTGGAGTTCAACACGATCATCGAGATCCCGTTCGGGTCCAGCGTCAAGTACGAGCTGGACAAGAACAGCGGGCTCATCAAGCTCGACCGGATCCTGTACTCGGCCGTCTACTATCCGGCCAACTACGGGTTCGTCCCGCAGACGCTGGCCGAGGACGACGACCCGCTCGACGTGCTCGTGCTGTGCCAGGAAACGGTCGTCCCGCTGACGCTGGTGAAGGCCCGGACGATCGGGCTGATGACGATGGTCGACGCCGGCAAAAAGGACCACAAGATCATCGCCGTCGCGTCCGACGACCCGGAGTACCAGGACATCCGGGAGGCGGTTGACATGCCGCACCACCGGCTGACCATGCTCCGGCGGTTCTTCCAGGACTACAAGCAACTCGAGGGCAAGGCCGTCGAGGTGGACGAGATCCTACCGGCCCAGACCGCGTTCCCGGTCATCGAGGACGCGCTCGCCCGGTACAGCCGCCAGCGGCGGCGCGGGTTCAAGTGACGCCGGGGCATTTCGCGTGGTGTTCGTAGGGTGCCTGCCCTTCAGGCCACCCGACGAACGCAGCGATTGCGGGAACTCGATCGACTCTACCGGGGCCCGCGGACGCACGTCCGCGGGCCCCGCGCGTCCCCGGCCTTGGCGGCCCGCAACGTCCGGTCCAACCGACGGTAAGCAGGCGAGGGGCGAAGCTCAGCCGGACCGCCGGCGGGTAAGGGCCGAACGATGTTGGTCCCGCCGTCCGGACCGGCCCGGTGTCGCTCCGAGACGCTTGGGGCGGTTGTGCCAACCTGACGAACCCGAACGCTTTGGGTCAGCCCCCGCCACGGCGGGTTCGAAATTGACGCCGTTCGCGCCACGCCCGTATAGTCGCCCCGGTCTCGACCGTACGTTCGTCCGACGTCGTTCGCACGTATCCCCGACCCAGGAACCCCCTCGCTTTCCCCGTCACCCCGTTCGGCGCACCACACGTCGGTGCCCCGTCGGAGACCCGTGATCGGAGCCTCACCGCCCATGCCCGAAACCACTGCCGCCCCCGCGTCCGCCCCCGCCGCCTCCGCCCCCGCCGCTAAGGGCGGCCTGCAAGGGGTCGTCGCCGCCCAGAGCGAGGTCTGCTTCATCGACGGCGACGCCGGCCGGCTCGTGTACCGCGGGTACGAGATCGGCGACCTCGTCGAGCACGCCACCTTCGAGGAGGTCGCGTTCCTGCTGTGGGACGGCAAGCTGCCGAACAAGGCCGAATTGGCCACCCTGAAGCAGCAGTTGGCCGCGTCGATGGCGCTGCCGGCCCACGTGATCAACGTGCTCAAGGCGCTGCCGCCGACGACCCAGCCGATGGACGCGCTGCGGACGGCCGTCAGCGCGCTGGCGTCGGGCGACCCGGACCTGACGAGCAACGAAGCGGCCGCCAACCGCCGCAAGGCCGTCCGGCTGATGGCCCAGTTCCCGACCGTCGTCACCGCCTATCACCGGCTGCGGAACAACCAGCAGCCGGTCGCCCCCGACCCGGCCCTGAGCGTGGCGGCCAACTTCCTGTACATGATGAGCGGGAAGAAACCGCACGACACGCTCGTGCGGGTGATGGACGCCGCCCTGACGCTGCACGCCGAGCACGGGATGAACGCCAGCACGTTCACCGCCCGCGTCATCGCCGCCACGCTCGCCGACATGCACGCGTCGGTCACCGGGGCGCTGGGGGCGCTCAAGGGCCCGCTGCACGGCGGGGCGAACGAGGCCGTCATGCACCTGCTGCTGCAGTGCGGGGACGCCGACTCGGCCGAGCGGAAGGTGAAGGAGATGCTGGCGAACAAGCAGAAGGTGGCCGGGTTCGGGCACCGGGTGTACCGGACGTTCGACCCGCGGGCGACGTTCCTGCGGAAGATGAGCAAGCAGCTCGGCGAGGCGGCCGGGAACACTAAGTGGTACGAGATGAGCGAGCGGCTGATCCCGATCCTGCGGGACACGAAGAAGCCAACCGGCGAGCCGCTGGGGCTGAACCCGAACGTCGACTTCTTCAGCGCCAGCGCGTACTACACGATGGGCATCCCGCTCGACCTGTTCACCCCGATCTTCGGCGTCGCCCGGGTGGCCGGGTGGGCGGCGCACGTGATGGAGCAGCACAAGAACAACCGGATCATCCGCCCGACGGACGACTACACCGGGCCGTTCGGGCTGAAGGTGGAGCCGATCGAGCAGCGGGCGTGACGGGCGCGAGCTGGGGGGCCGGCAACCTGACGGGCGGCCGCCCCTCACGCCCAGCCCTCGCTCAAGACCGCGACTGCCAGACGGAGGGGTCGCGGGAGGTGTGGAGAACCGCCAGCACCACTACCGCCGACGGCCGCTCGCGGTAGTACACGCGGTATGGGAACCCGGGCACGGCGGCGCTCCGCACGTCGCGGTCGAGGACGGCGTACAACTGCGGCCGATCCCCGATCAGGTCGAACGCTTGTTGCACCGCCGCCGTGAACCGCACGGCCAGCCCGGGCCGGGCCCGCTCGTACCAATCGCCCGCGGCGACGAGGTCGGCCTGAGCGGCACGCCGCAGGTTCACCGGCTTGGTAATCGCGACCACCGGGCCAACATCTCGGCCTTCGCCTGTTCCCAAGGGACCGTGTCGTCCGGGTGGGCGTCATCATCGGCAATGCGACGCTCCAACTCCCGCCGCTGCGCCTCCGTCAGGGGCACTGCTGCGGCCGGGTCGGCGGCAATGCTGTCCCAGATCTGTTCGACCAGCGCGATCCGATCGTCCACGGACAAGCGGTCGATGCCCAACGACTCAATGGTGATGGCCATGGCAATCCCTCCCGACCGTTCCCGCTGATCGCTCCGTCGGATCACCGCTTCACGCGACCCGCAGGTTATCGTGTGGCGGACGGACCAACAACGGCCGGCCGGGCGTCGCCCGACGCCAACGAACATTGGTGGTTCGCCAACGCCGATCAGATGTTCCACCCAAAGAGTCTGCGGCGTACCGTGTTCGGGTCGCCCCACCGCCGCGACCGCGCTCTTGGACGCGACGGTCAATGCAGGCTGGCACGTCATCAGAATGGTGGCCATGCCGGGCCCCGGTGTGCCGCCAGGGCAGGAGATTGCGCGTGTCCCGATACGCCGCCACCCTCGCCGGCCGCTCCTACACGTTCCCCGACCTCCGGACCCTGCTGGCCAAGGCATCCCCTGCCCGGTCCGGCGACGAGCTGGCCGGCGTGGCCGCCGCCAGCGCCAAGGAGCGGGCGGCCGCCCAACTGGCGCTGGCCGACGTCCCGCTGGCCGCCTTTCTCGAACAGCCGGTCGTCCCGTACGAGACGGACGATGTCACCCGGCTGATCCTCGACACTCACAACAAGCAAGCCTTCTCGCCGTTGGCCGACCTGACGGTCGGGGCGTTCCGCGAGTGGCTGCTCGCGTACGAACGGACGGCGGCCGAGCTGGCCGGCGTCGCGCCGGGCGTGACGCCGGAGATGGCGGCTGCCGTCTCGAAGGTCATGCGGAACCAGGACCTCGTGCTGGCCGCGAGCAAGTGCCGGGTCGTCACCCGGTTCCGGAACACGCTGGGGCTGCCGGGCCGGCTGGCGGTGCGGGTGCAGCCGAACCACCCGACCGACGACCCGGCCGCGATCACGGCCGGCACGATCGACGGGCTGATGTACGGCTGCGGCGACGCCTGCATCGGCGTCAATCCCGCGACCGACAACGTGCACGCCGTCGCGGCCCTGCTGACAGTGCTGGC
>JAQGHJ010000622.1 GCA_028288905.1 Phycisphaerales bacterium
ACCGGTACGGTTCGCCCGTTCCGCACGTCGTCGATGGCGGCGTTGATGGCCGCGTACGACCGGTTGCTCTTGGGCGCGGTCGCCATGTAGACGACGGCTTGGGCGAGCGTGATGCGCGCCTCGGGCATGCCGATCCGCTCGACGATGTCGTAACAGGCCTGGGCGACCGAGATCGCCCGCGGGTCGGCGTTCCAGACGTCCTCCGACGCCAGGATCGCGATTCGCCGGGCAATGAACCGCGGGTCCTCGCCCGCCTCCAGCATCCGGGCGAGCCAATAGATGGCGGCGTCCGGGTCGCTCCCCCGCATGCTCTTGATCAGCGCGCTCGCCGCGTCGTAGTGCTCGTCCCCCGTCGCGTCGTAAACGATCGCCTTCTGCTGGATCGACTGCTCGGCGACGTCGAGGCTGATGTGGAGAGGACGGGGGGCGGGGTGGGGTTCGGCCGCCGCATCGATTTGACCGCCCCCCGAACTCCGACCACCGCCCTCCTCGCGAAGCGACAGGACTGCCACCTCCAGCGCCATCAGGGCGCGCCGGGCGTCGCCGTCGCAGATGGTGGCCCAGTGGTTTACGGCCGCGTCGTCGATCTCGATCGGGATGGCCCCGAACCCCCGCTCCGCGTCGGCCACCGCCCGGCGCACCAGTGCCCGGATGTCGTCCTCGCTCAGCGGGGCGAACTGGAACACTTGGCTCCGGCTGATGAGCGGGCTGTTGACGCTGAAGAACGGGTTCTCCGTCGTCGCCCCGACGAGGATGATCAGGCCCGCCTCGACGTCTGGTAGCAGGATGTCCTGCTGGGCCCGGTTGAACCGGTGGATCTCGTCGAGAAACAAAACGGTCCGTCGCCCGCCGTGGCTCAAACGCTCCTTGGCCGCGTCGAGCACGGCCCGCACTTCCTTCACGCCGACCGACGCGGCGTTCACCTGCTCGAAGTGGCTCTTGGTGTACTGCGCGATGAGCGAGGCGAGCGTCGTCTTGCCCGTGCCGGGCGGACCGTAAAAGATCACGCTGGTGAGCCGGTCGGCCTCGAGCATCCGCCGCAGCAGCTTGCCGGCCCCGAGGAAGTGCGTTTGCCCGGCGAACTCGTCGAGCGACCGGGGCCGCATCCGCACGGCCAGCGGGGCGACCCGGTCGAGGTTCTTCTTCCGGACGTCGGCGAACAGGTCCACGCGGCGGCTCCCTTCGGGTGGGTGAGCCGGATCATACGCCGGCCGAGCGGTCGGCGGGGCGGCGGATCATGGCACGTAGGGCCGGCTGTGCCGGCCGCGGGGCTAGAACGCGAGGAGGCATTAGCTGTCACCGCCCCATCGGCCGGCACAGTCGGCCCTACGAGCGGGGGTTCAATACGCAGGCCTGCAGTCGTCCAACACGTCAGCCCCGACCCGACACCTCCAACGGCGTCCGGGTCGCCCGCCCTCGTGATCGTGTGGCAGCGCGGCCGAGCCCGGCCGCCCACCCGACCCAAATGATCAGTACCGCCTGAAGCGGCAGCCGGGCCCACAGCACCCACGCCGGGAAGTGCGAACCCGGCTCACGGTCCGGACGCATCGCCATGTAGACGTTCGCTGGGAACACGGCGACGAGTAGGACGACGAGCCCCCACCCCGCCGCTCGTCGGAGCGGGCGGATGAGCAGGCCGAGTCCACCGGCGATCTCAAAGGCGCCGCTCACCGCCACCAGGAGGGCCGGGGACGGCAGGGCCGGCGGGACGATCTGTCGGAACGGGACGGGGTGGGTGAAGTGGCGGACCCCCGCGAACACGAACACGCCGGCCGCCACCCACCTCAGGCCGACGCGGCACCACTCGCCGAGACTGCGGAACGTGCTGCGGGTCTGCCTCATCGAGGCCGACGGTAGCGGTATCGGCCGCCGCCGGGAAGTGATCGGCTGGCCGCGGAGACGCGGGACTCGGACGTCGCTGTCGCGCGGGCATTCCGGCCCGCGCGTCGCACCTTGTACCCGCCGCCGCCCGTGAAGGTCCCGCGAAGGGCGGCGGCCGCTCGAACGCGAGGTCGGCCGGAAGTTCAGGACGCGCGGCCGCGGCGGCGTCGCCCGAGCGCGGCCAGTCCGCCGGCGGCGAGCAGCCCGGCCGACGCCGGCTCCGGCACGGGGAACGTCGGCACCCCGCTCACGCCGAACACGAACGTGTCCCCTGCCCCCGCGACGTACGTCATCTCCAGCCGGCTGATCGGGCTCGTCGTGTCCGTCAGCGGGACGTCCTGCTGGTACAGCCGGGGGTTGGCCGCGTTCAGGTTGTCGTACTCGAACGCCCCGGTCGTCGAGTTCTCGCGGACCCGCCCGCCGCCGGTCATCGCGTACCCGCCCCGGTTGAACCAGTCCGGGGCGATCACCATGCTGACGACCTCGTCCGGGGCGCCGTTCGAGTGGACGACCCGGACGTCGAACGCCCCGCTGCCGTTGCCGGTGCTCGCCAGGATCGACAGCCCCGTGTAGGCGACCGGGTCGGTGAGCACGAGGGTGCCGGCCGGGGTCGAGCCGTTCAGCTGGATGGCATTGTTCCCGGCGGCCGACGCGAGGCGGAACGTGTGGGTCGCGTCGGTCGCGCTGGACGTCACGACGCCGTCGAGCGGGAGGCCGGCGGTCGGGTTGGCCGCGTTCTGGCCCTTCTGGAACAGGCCCCACCGGTTCGACGCGTCGAACCGGGCGGTGACGGCGGCCGCCATGCTCGTCGCCCCCGCCTCGACGATCACGTCCTTCGTGAACCCGGTGACCCCGATCGGGGCGTACGCCGTCCCGGTCGGGGCGGGGCGGGAGTCGAACGTGAACTTCGACACCTTTTGGGTGGCGGTCGCCCCGCCGGTCCCGCCGGTGAACCCGACGTACCCGGTCGTGCCGGCGATCGCCGTCGGCACGTCGACCGAGTCGGACCGGTAGTACGTCGCCCCGGTCGCGACGTCCGTCAGCTTGATGAACATCGTGCCGGCCGCGGCCGAGTAGCTGATCGCCACGTCCACCGGGTGGTTGTCCCGGGTGTTCACCGCGCCGTTGTAGAAGTAGGACTTGCCGACGGCCGCGTCGACGCTGATCGCGGTGGCCCCCTTCAGCGTGCCGTCGGCGTTGGCGTAGTACGGGCTGATGAAGTAGCCGACGCCCGGCTTGACGCCGGCCCCGGCCGGCCCGCTGAACCCGGCGTCGCCGCCGCCGTTGCCGCGGGCGGTAAGCCCCCGGGTGTCGTTCTGGATGACGAACCCGACGGCGTCGGCCGACCCGCCGGTGGCCAGGTACGTGTACTTGGCGACGAAGTTGGTCGCGTCCTGCCTCGTCGTCGCGAACCCGCTGACGGCCTGCCCGCTGATGCCGGACGCCGTCACCTGGAACATGGTGCCGCCGTTGTCCGGGTCGGCGTAGTAACCGTTGTAGGTCGTCGTGCTCAGGTCGTCCCGGGTCTCGTTGATCGGGGCGAACGCGTCGAACCCAGTGATGTCGGCCGCCGCCCGCCGCTGGGCGGCCGGCAGCAGGGCTAGGGCGGCGGCGGCGGCTGTTGCCGCCGCAATCGGGGCGGGGCGGGAACGGGCGCGAAGGGCGGTACGCATGGTCTGCTCCTGAAGCGGTCGTGAATTCGTGACGGGGGGTTCGGGCGGGGCGCGGCGGCCAGCCCCGCGGGGGTTCACAGCTTGGGGTCGAACGAGTTCTTGTCGTGGACGACGTTCCGCGGGGTGTACTCGGCGTGCCCGTCGGCGAACGCCGCGTTGCCCCGCCGGTCCGGGTTGGGCACCCAGCTCCACCCGGCGAGGTTGGGGACGTCCGGCTCCTTCCGCAGCCGGTCGTGCCGGACGGACAGCAGGTTGGTCCCGCTCCCGCCGTACTCGGCCGGGTAGTTGCCCAGGTGGGGCTCCCACCGGCCGTCGTCGATCGTCCGCTCGTCCTCCTCGACCACCATGACCTTGCGGGACGAGTTGCGGACCTGCCCCATCTTCGAGACGCCGCCGGTGAACCCGTACGCCTTCCAGTCCTGGGTGAAGAAGCGGTTGTAGACGTAGCTCAGCGGGAACGGCCCGACCGGCTGCGCCTTGGGCCGGTTCGTCACGTCGTCCGACGGGCACTGCAGGGCGGTGAGCGTCTTGAAGCCGCCGACGTACGGGGCGAACGGCGACTCCTCGAACTTCCGGGGCGCGTCCCAGTACGCCCACGCGGCCGAGTCCTCCGGGACCCCCGACACCTTGGCCCCGGCGCTGGGGAGCCGGCCGCCGTTCTCGTTGGCGTACATGACGAACGACCCGGCCAGTTGTCGGAGGTTGCTCAGGCACTTGACCATGTTCGCCTGCTCCCGGGCCCGGGCCAGGCTCGGCATGAGAATGCTCACTAACAGGGCAATGATGCCAATTACGACTAAAAGTTCGACAAGGGTGAACCCGCGGGCGAGCCGAAGGGTCGGGGGCCGAGGGGTCGGCGGGCGGCGGCGGGCGCGGGGCGGCGGGGCGAGTGGTGTCGGCATGGTGACGGGCTCCGGGCGCGGGCCGGGCGGGCGGGCGGGCCCGGCGGGGCCATGGGTGCAAGGGCGTTGGTCTGTCTTGGCGTCGTCGTCGGCTGCGGGGAGCCGGGAGCGAGATGCGGTCGGCTGGTTGACGGGTGACTATCGGGAGATCGGGGTTCGATCGATACCGGCACCTGCCGTATTTTCTTTCGCGTTTTCGTCAGCCGCCCGCCCCGCCGCGGGGTTCCCCGGCCGGCGCGCCCCTTACGGCCGGAGGGCCCGAGCCCCTAGAATGCCCCGACCAACCGGCTCGTGCCGCCGACGCCCCGCCCGCCGCGGGCCCGTCGCCGAACAAAGCCGTAATGCAAACCGCTGTACAACGACGAGAGAAAACCCAGGGGACCCGCCGCGTCGCGTTCTACGCGTCCGAGCGGTCGGAGTACGCCGCGCGGGTCCTGTCCGGGGTGCTCCGGTACGCCGACGACCACGTCGGGTTCCTTCTCCGCGAGTTCCAGGACGACGTGACCGGGCGGGACGGCCCGGCGGGGCGGTGGGCGGGCGACCCGGTGCCGCCGTGGGACGGGTGGGGCGCCGACGGGGTGGTGGCGATCCTGCCGCACGGCCCGGCCGTGGTGCGGTGGGCGATGGCCGGCGGGGCTCCGGTCGTGTCGGTCGGCGGGGACTACCGCGGCCAACTGCCGACCGTGTACGTCGACCCGCTGTCGGTGGCGGACCTGGCGATCGACCACTTCCTCGTGACCGGGTACGTCCACTTCGCGTTCGTGGGGGTGCGGGGGCTGCCGACGGTCGACCTCCGCCGGCAGTGCCTCGCCGGGCGGCTGGCGGACCTCGGGCAACCGCTGCTGAGCTACGAGCTGGAGACGAACCCGTGGCCGGGGCTGTACGACCTGGAGGCGCGGGCGGCCGCCGAGCCGGGGCTGAGCGAGTTCCTGCGGTCGGCGCCGAAGCCGCTGGCGGTGCTGGCGACGAGCGACTACGTCGGGCGAGTCGTTTGCATGGCGAGCGGGCGGCTCGGGCTCGGGGTGCCGCAGGAGGTCGGGGTGCTGGGCGTGGACAACTACGCCGCCGCTCGGGCGTCGATCCCGCCGCTGTCGAGCATCCAGGCCCCGGGCGAGGACGTCGGGTACCAGGCGATGGCGATGCTGGACGCGGCCGTCCGGGGCGGGGCCGGCGGGCGGCCCGGCGGGGCGTTGGCGAGCGCAGCGTCGCCCCCGGCCGTCGGGGTCC
>JAQGHJ010000855.1 GCA_028288905.1 Phycisphaerales bacterium
CCGCCGCCTGGAACGGGTCCTGCCAAAGGCGGGCGTCGGCACCCTGGTCGCCGATGCCGCGGGCCCCGGTCGCCCCGCCCTCGTCGGGCCGGGGACTCGTTAGGGGGGCGAACCGGCCGACCGTCCCGGCGACGGCGGCCAGCACCGCGAACAGCGTGGACCACTGGACGACGTACGTCGCCGTGCTTCGCCCGTCGGCCATCGTGGTTCCCCTTCTGGTTCGTAAGTCGGACCGAACGGCCGTCCCGGCCGGCAACGCGTCACGCGCCGGAAGGTCGGCACGACTCCACCGGCGCCACCGGCACCGACAGTTATGCGTAAAGCGGCGAAGGGGGACGCCAAGATTCGGCCAAATCGTTCCGCCACGGGCCGGCGAGCCAGGTCGGGGAAGCCAATGACCGATAATCTTCTCATTCCTGAGTAGCTGGCGGGCCGATGGTCAAACGGACGGGTTGTGGGTCGGTCACTCGGTGACGGACCGGCCCGCGCCGCGCGGGCGAGCTGAGTTGAAACATGGACCTGTCGACCGTCATCGGCTTCGTCGTCACCTGGGGCATCATCGTCTACTCGGCGAACCACGCGTCCCACGGGGCGCTGGGGGCGTACGTCAAGCCGTCCGAGATGCTGCTCGTGTTCGGGGGCGCGATCGGGGCGGCGATGATGTCCATGCCCATGCACCACCTGACCGGGGCGGTCGGGGTGCTTAAGAAGTTCGTGTTCTCCAAGGACATCCACGTCCAGCACTCGATCCACGAGATGGTCGGGTACGCCGAGACGGCCCGCCGGGACGGGGTGCTAGCGCTCGAGACGGTCGCCCGGGAGAACCCGGACCCGTTCCTCCGCCGCGGGCTCCAGCTCACGATTGACGGGACCGACCCAGAGATGATCGAGCGGATCCTGCGGATCGAGATCGAGTCGACCGTCGAGCGGCACAAGCACGGCAAGCACCTGTTCCACACGCTAGCGAAGTTCGGCCCCGGGTTCGGGCTGATGGCGACCCTGATCGCCCAGGTCGCGATGTTCAAGAGCCTGGGCGGGGACGCGGCCACGATCGGCAACGCCCTGGCGATCGCGCTGACCGGGACGCTGTACGGGTGCATGCTACAGAACCTGGTGGCCGGCCCGATCGCCGAGAAGCTGATTCTCCGCAGCCAGGAGGAGGTGTTCGCCAAGGAGATCGTGCTCCAGGGCATCCTGAGCATCCAGGCCGGCAACAACCCTCGGGTCGTCGAGATGCAGCTGCTGAGCTTCCTGAGCACCAAGCAGCAGGCCGCCATGCCCAAGGCCGCGTGAGCAGAGGGGAAGAAGGGAAGAGAGAAAGTAGGCTGTGGGAAGACGGCGATCGCCGTCCCGCGCGCCGCCCGCTTCTGCTCTTCTCCTCCTGCCTCCCCTACTGCCTACTTCCCCTCTTCCTCTCTTCCCCTCTACTCCCATGGCCAAACCAGCTAAATGTCCCGAGGGCGAGGAGTGCCCGGAGTGGATCTTCACGTTCGCGGACCTCGTCATGCTGATGATGGGGTTCTTCGTGATCCTGTGGGTGCTGAAGCCGCCGGCCGGGAAGGACGGGTCGGCCGAGATGGACCCGAAGTGGATGGAGGTGGTGGCGAAGATCCGGGAGGCGTTCAAGTACGAGCCGGACCCGAACAGCAAGGACCCGATCGACATGTACATGTTGATGAAGAAGGTCGAGCTGCTTGAGCCGCCGAAAGGCCCGGGCCAGGGCGGGGAAACGACGGCCAAGCCGGACGGGGCGGTCGGCAGCCAGCCGCTGGTGACGAACGTCCGGCCCGGGACGCACGTGTCGGTAGGCGGGCGGATGGGGTTCGCGGCCGGGGACGCGACGCCGAGCCCGGACACGCTGCGGGTGGCCGACGAGATCGTCAAGCGGATCCGCGGGCACCGGAACATCCTGCAGGTAAAGGGGCACGCCGCCCCGGACGACCTCCCGGACGGGGCCACGCCGCAACAACTGATGGACCTGTCGTTGCGGCGGGCGCAGGCGGTGGCCGACCACTTCGTGGCCCAGGGCGTGTCGCCGGACGTGGTCCGGGTGCAGGGGTGCAGCACGTTCGAGCCGGTCGTCCAGCGGGCGTACGCGGCCGAGGCCCAGGCGATGAACCGGCGGGTGGAGGTGGAGGTGAGCAACACGCCGGTCCCCGACCGCCAAGATCAAACGCGGCCGGCCGCCGCCGCCCCGCTGTCGGCCGTCACCGGCGGGGCCGGCAAACCCGCGGCCGAGGGATCGGCCCACGGCGGGCATTGAGCCCGGTCCCGACATCGCCGACGCCGCCGAGGATCGTGCTCCGCTCCGGCCCCCTCTCCCTCCGGGAGAGGGTTGGGGTGAGGGTGAATGACGGTACGGCCCCGTGTTAGCGGGCCACCTGGCCTGATAGCTCGGGGCCGTGCCGACGCTCACCCTCACCCGCCGCGGCTGCGCCGCGACGACCTCTCCGGGGGGAAGAGGTGAAATACCCCGCTCCCCCTGAGCGGCCATCGCACCGCCAGCCTCTAGTCCAGCCGGACCTCCGCGACCTGTCGCTTCGAGTATATTCTGACGAGCCGCACGTCCGCGGTTCACCATTCAGATCGAGGGCTCGTCGCTCCGGGCCCGCGCCCCGTTGGAGGCCACCGATGCCCGCCCGCTCCCCCTCCCGCCGTGACCTGCTCCGCGCCAGCCTCGCGACCGGTGCCGGGGCCGCCCTGCCGAACTGGGTGGTCGAGCACGCGATGGCGGCCGACGAGGTGAACAAGCCGGTGACCTCACCAAACGCCCGGCCGCGGGTGCTGCTGGTCGGGGCCGGCGGGCGGGGGATGGCGCTTTCCAAGGAGTGCGCCCCGTTCGCCGACGTGGTCGCCGTCTGTGACGTCGACGAAAAGCACGTGGCCAAGGGGGTGGCCGAGTACCCGGGGGCGGTGGCGTACAAGGACTTCCGCAAGGCGGTCGACCACCCGGGGATCGACGCCGTGCTGACCGCGACGCCGGACCACTGGCACACGCTGGTGAACCTCGCCGCCCTGCGGCGGGGGAAGGACGTGTACAGCGAGAAGCCGCTGACGCTCACGGTCGACGAGGGCAAGCACCTCGTCCGGGCGGTCCGCGAGAACAAGCGGGTGCTGCAGACGGGGAGCCAGCAGCGGTCGGACGCGCGGTTCCGCCTCGCGTGCGAGCTGGTCCGCAACGGCCGGCTCGGGAAGGTGCAGAAGGTCGACGTCGTCCTGCCCGCCGGCCGGAGCGACGGCCCGTTCCCCGAGGTCGCCCCGCCGCCGGAACTGGATTGGGACTTCTGGCAGGGCCAGGCGCCGAGCCGCAAGTACGTCACCGAGCGGTGCCACCTCTGGTTCCGGTTCTGGCTCGACTACTCCGGCGGCACGATGACCGACTGGGGCGCGCACCACAACGACATCGCCCTCTGGGCCCTGGGCGAG
>JAQGHJ010000656.1 GCA_028288905.1 Phycisphaerales bacterium
CATACCCCGATAGACGGCTCTCCGTTCCCCGCGTCGCGATGCGGGCCGGCGCAGGTAGAATCGCGCCGCCCCGGCTCCCCCTGACCCTGCTCTACATGCCCGAACCCGCCGCGCCCTCAACCGTCGCCCTCCTCCCGACCCCCCCGCGATCCGCGTTCACGCTCGCCGCGTGCATCGTGCTGCACGCGTTCACCCATGCCTACAGCGTGCTGCTCGTGCCGCTCTACTTCCTGCTGGCGGCCGACCTCAGGCTGGGCGGCGTGAAACGGGCGGCGGTCGTCGTGACCGTCTACAGCATGGTGTACTGGGGGCTGGCGTACGCGTCGGGCGTGCTGGCGGACCGGTTCGACCGCAAGCGGCTGCTCGGGCTAGGGCTGCTCGGGAACGCGGCCGCCGTCTTGGCGATGGGGCTGACGCGGCGGTACGAGTGGCTGCTCCTCTGGGCCGTGGTCGCCGGCGTGGCCGGGTCGCTGTTCCACCCGGCGGCCAACGCGCTGGTGCCGGCCCACTACCCGCGGTCGCCGGGCATGGCGATCGGGCTGCTCGGGGCCGGCAGCGGGCTCGGGTTTTTCCTCGGCCCGCAGTACGCCGGGTGGCGTGCGGAGTCGGCGACTTGGCACCTCGGCACGGTCGCCGATTGGCAGCGGCCGCTGGTCGAGCTCGGGCTCGTCGGCCTGGTGCTGGGCGTCGCGTTCCTGCTGCTGGCCCGGGAGGCCCCGGAACGCCTGGCCCGGCGGCGGCAAGGCGGCCGCGGCGGCAACGGCGGACCCGAAGCCGTCGACGACGTGTCGGCCGCGGCGCTGGCGTCTATGTCAGAGCCGCCGGTGCTGCCGATCCACGCCGGCGGCCGGTCGCTGGACCGGGCGACGCGGTGGCGGGTCGTGGGGCTCGCGTTCACGCTCGGGTTCCGCGACTTCGCCGGTGTGGCCGGGCTGTCGCTCGCCAGCCTCTTCCTGATGAAGGCGTACGGGTACAGCCCCCGGCAGGCCGGCCTCGTCGTCGGGTCGATGATGTTGCTCAGCGCGGTGGTGAACCCGGTCGCCGTCTACCTCAGCCCGGGCCGGCGGCGGCTGCCGACTCTACTCGCCCACCTGCTGGCCGGGGCGGCACTGGTGCCGTTCGTGCCACACGCCGGCGGGGTGGCCGGGGCGGTCGTCGTCCTGTGCCTGTTCCAGACGTGCCAGCTCGGCAGCTACGCCGTCAGCGACGCGGCCACGCTGGAGCGGGTGAGCCCGGCCGTCCGCGGGCGGGTGGTCGGGCTGTTCCTGTCGATCGCCGGCACGATCGGGGCGGCCGGGCCGTGGGTGATGGGGGCGTGGGTCGACGCCCTCGGCGACCGCGCCGCCACGCCGGCCGGGTACGCCGGGCCGTACCTGTTCCTGTGCGGGTGCCTGGTGTGGTCGGTGCTGGCGGTGCCGCTCATCCGCCGGCTCGGGCCGACGCCGGAGGTTCACCACGGAGGCACCGAGGCACGGAGGCGAGCGTTGGCGGACGTGGTGGCTGCGTAAAGGAGGGTGCGAGTGCGGGGTTGGGGGCAGGCGGGCAGGGTGCCACGCCGCCTCCCGTTCACGGCCAGCACCCACGGATGTCATCCTGAGCGGAGCGAAGGACCTCGCGCCCATCGCGCGGCCGGACACGGCACTTCCGGGGTAGTGGCATGTGAATGAGTGGCCGAGTCGCGAGCACCAACGGCGGGCCACCCATTCACAGGCCAGGATCTCCGGGCCGCTGGCGTGGTCGCGCAGTGGGCGTGAGGTCCTTCGCTCTGCTCAGGATGACATCCGTGGATAGCCGCGGCCGGAATGCCTCGTCGCGCGGGCAGCCCACCTACCGTTACACCTTGGCCTGCAGGGCCGCGACGATCTCACCCCGCGGCACGGTCGTCTGCTCGCGGGCGGCGAGGTCCTTCAGGGCGACCGTCCCGTCGGCCAGCTCCGGCTCGCCGACGATCACGCAGTACGCGGCGGCCGCCCGGTCAGCACTCTTGAACTGGGCCTTCATCCCCCGGCCGGGCGGGTCCATGTCGGCCGGCACGCCGGCGGCCCGCAACTCGGCCAGTAGCTTCCAGTTGTGCTCGCGGGCGGCGTCGTTATGGGCGGCGAGCCAGACGAGTTTCTTGCCCTCCCGAGGCAGGGCGACGCCTTGGCCTTCGAGGGCGAGCAGCAGTCGTTCGAGGCCGCTGCCGAACCCGACGCCCGGGGTCGGCCGGCCGCCGAGCTGCTCGACGAGGTTGTCGTACCGCCCGCCCCCGCCGATCGCGTTCTGGGCCCCGAGTCCGCCGGCCGTCACCTCCCACAGCGTCTCGGTGTAGTAGTCGAAACCCCGGACTAGGGCCGGACTCACCCGGTACGCCACGCCGGCCTCGCCCAGCAGCTTCTGCACCCGGTCGAAGTGCGCCCGGCTCTTGTCCGACAAACTCTCGCCGGCCGGCGGGGCCCCCTGACAGGCCTCCACGTCCCGCGGGTCCTTGGAGTCGAGGATGCGGAGCGGGTTCGACTCCAGCCGCCGCTGCGAGTCCTCGCTCAGTATCTCGCGCTTGGGCGACAGGTACGCGACGAGCGCGTCCCGGTACCGGGCCTTGCTGTCGCGGTCGCCGAGGCTGTTGACCTGGAGCTCCAGGTCGCGGATGCCGCACCGGCGGTAGAAGTCCATCTGCAGCAGGATGCACTCGACGTCTTGGTCCGGGTCGGCGACGCCGAACGCCTCGGCCCCGAACTGGTGGTGCTGGCGGAGCCGGCCCTTCTGCGGCCGCTCGTACCGGAAGTTCGACCCGAGGTAAAACACCTTGAGCCGGGCCCCCTGGTCGTTCAGCAGCCCGCTCTCGATCGCCGCCCGGGCCACGCCGGCCGTGCCCTCCGGGCGCAGCGTGAGCGACTGACCGCCGCGGTCGGGGAACGTGTACGTCTCCTTCGATACGACGTCGCTCGCCTCGCCGACGCCGCGGTGGAACAGCTCGGAGTGCTCGAAGACTGGCGTGCGGATCTCGCCGAAGTGGTACACGGCGGCTGTATCGCGGGCGATCCGCTCGACGGCCTGCCACTTCCAACTCTCGGCCGGGAGGATGTCGACCGTGCCCTTGGGGGCGGGGATCTTGGCTTGGGTGGACATGGTGGGGGACATTGGCTCGGGGGAGGCTGGTGCTCGCTCTGCGTGATTCGAGCGCATCCGCTGATGCGGGGTGGTCACCTGTCATCCAGAGGCGCAGCCGAAGGATCTCGGGCCGGCAAACGAG
>JAQGHJ010000661.1 GCA_028288905.1 Phycisphaerales bacterium
ATCCCCGACTGCCCGGGCGGACGTGCGGGCCCCCAGCGCGTCGTTCAAGAATCTCCAGCAGTCCGCCCGGCCGGGCGGGGCGCTGAACAAGATCCTCGGCCTGCCCGCCGGCTCGGCCGGGAAGAGAGGCGGCCTGCCGTTCGGCGGCGGCGGGGCCAACAGCACCCGCAACCAGGCCGGCAGCGGCGGCGGGAACAAGTTCGGCGTCCCCCGCCGGTCGAACGGATAGCCGCCCGAAGCGGGCGGAATGACGAAGCCCGAATGACGAAACGGGGAGGAGAGGGCTCGACGCCTTCCCCTCCCCGTTTCGTCATTCGGGCTTCGTCATTCCCGCCGCCGTCGGGCCTCAAACCACTTGAATGATCTCGACGGCGGCGATCGTCTGCGGGTTGAACGGGATGCGCTGCTCGAACGTGCCGCCGAGGCCGTTGCGGTCGATCGCGATCACCCAGCCCTGCTCGACGATCAGGTCCTCGTACACGGTCCCGTCCGTCAGCGTCGCCCGCAGGACGGCCGTGTACTTCCGCTTCGGCACCCCCCGCTCGATCAGGTAGGTTCGCCACGCTTCGGGCAGCACCTTGGCCAGTCGGTTCCGGGGTGGGGTCTTGGAGTGCATGGGGGTTCGGCGCGAAATATACCCGACCGCATGCCTGTGTTGACCGATCCGAGGCCGGTCCCGAAGCGGAAGCGGCTTCCGAAAACGGCTGAGCCGGCCTGGGACTTGGACCGCCTGTTTCCCGGACAGGGTCAGTGGACGGACGCGGAGTACCTCCGGCTGGTCCGCATGACCGAGGCCGAACGGCTGGTCGAGATGGTCGACGGCCGGATCGAGGTGCTGCCGGCGCCGACGCTCGCCCACCAACTGATCAACGGCTACCTGTACCGCCTCCTGTTCGAGTTCGTCGCGGCGGGGTCGCTCGGCCTCGTCGTGTTCTCAGGCATGAGGGTCCGCGTTCGCGAGCGGAGCTTCCGGATGCCCGATGTGGTGTTCATCGGGAAGCGGAGCCGCCGGCGGGTGAGCCAGGAGTTCTGGGAGGGTGCCGATCTGGCGATGGAAGTCGTCAGCGAGGACGACCCGAGCCGTGACTATGTGAAGAAGCGTTCCGAGTATGCGGCGGCCGGCATCAAGGAGTATTGGATCGTCGACCCGCGGGACCGGTCGATCACGGTGCTCGTCCTCAAGGGCAAGAAGTACCAAGAGCGGGGCCGGTACCTGGACGGGCAACTCGCGCCGTCGGCGATCCTCCCCGGGTTCGTCGCCGCCGCCGTTACGGGCACGTTCGACGCCGCCAAGGATTGATTCCGCGAACGGACCAGCTGCGTCGCCGGAGTTCGAGTAGCGGCCTTGACCCCCACCACCCCCGCCCGGGCGACGCGATTGCCGTCACCACGGACGGCCCGAGCCGATCACGCCCGCGGCACTTCCGCCGCCAAATCCAGCGCCTCCCTCAGCGCCGCCTCGACGGCTGATAGTTCGTCCGGGTCCGGCGAGTCGAGCAGGACGTGCTGGCGTTCGAGCGGCCCGCGGCCGCCGACCCGGATTCGGATCATCAAGAAGTCCCACATCGCCCGGGCGTTCTTTCCGTCGGCGTCGTCGGCCGCTTGGTCCGTCCGGTGCAGGCTCGCGACCCGCCGTCGGTCCCAGCACTGCTCCCGATTGACGAACGGGCTCCTGACGCTCCGGCGGAGGTGTCGGGCGTCGACATCGATCCGCACGTGCCGGCGAGACAAGTGGTACCCGTACGCGGCGACGAACAACACCACGGCTCCGAACGCGGCCGCCATGCCGAGCACGGTTCCGTCGGGCGGCCACCGCCACCTTCGGGCGGACCCGTCCCACACCAGGAACCCGAGCAGGCCGAATGCCGCGAACGCGAACGCGGCCGGCACCCACCGGCCGAGCGGCACCGGCGGGACGACGACCGTCAGCCCGCCGTCGTGGCGGCCGATGTGGACCCGGCCCGGGTCGGCGTCGGGAGCGTACGGCAGCGGTGGGGGGATGGGATGGTCGAGGGGGTCAGGCATAGCGTGATGCGCCGGACCCGCCAGTCGCCCGAACCGGTGTCGCGGGCCGGTGCTTCCGGTTGTTCATCGAAGCTGGCCGAGGAGCGCACAGCCGCCGATCGCGAGGCCGATGTGAGCCAACAGGCCGATCAGGGCCAAGCCGGGCGATCGGTCGTGGTCGAGGCCCAAGATGCTGGCCAACCACCCGACCGGGACGGACACGAACGCGCACAGCAAGGCGGCGTCGGCGAGTCGGGCGGGAAGGAGTCCGACGCCCGGTCCGAGCGTCCATTGTCGCAAGATCAGGGTGAGGGGTGCCACCGCGGCGCACGCGACCGAGGCGATGCCGAACCGCCGGTGGGGGAGCCGTGGCGTCTTCGCCCGGTCCGCGCCCGCCTCGTAACCGAGCGTGCGTCGCCCGGCCGTCACGCCGCCTCCCCGCACCCCTGCATCGCCGGGTCGGCGTTCACCTCGTCGGCCGCCGCCGCGGCCGGCCACACGCCGGGGCCGTCGGCCGCGTAGTGGTCGGCCAGCACCGCCTGCCAGTCCCGTAGGCTCTGGACGGCGATGAACCGCCGCTTCACGTCCTCCGCCCTCGGGTGGAACCGGCTGTACTTGATCCCCATCTTCCGCATCCGCCGCCCGGCCAACGACTCGCCGTGGATCTGCATCGCGCCGGCGAAGTGTTCAGCCAACGCCTCGCGCTGGGCGTGGATGGTGGGCGGGTGGAGGGGAGTGTCGAGGTGTCGGGGTAACGGAGTGACGGAGTGGGGCGGGTTCTCACCTACTCCGTCACCCCGACACTCCGAACCCCCGACACTCCCCTGCGCCAGCAGCGCCGCCGCGTGCCCGAACACCCACGGGTTGCCGATCGCCCCCCGGGCGATCCAGGCGATGTCGACGCCCGTCTCCCGCAGCAGCCGGACCGCGTCCTCGGCCGTGAACACGTCGCCGCTGCCGAGGATCGTGCGGTCGGGATACCGCTGCTTCACCTTTCGCAAAAAGTACCAGTCGGCCCGGCCGAGGTACTTCTGCTCGACCGTCCGGCCGTGGACGCGGACGGCCGCGTACCCGGCCGCCCACGCGGCCTCAATGAGCTCGAAGAACTTGTTCTCGCTCTCGGGCCCGTCATCGAACCCCTTCCGCAGGCTGACCGTGGTGGTGGCCGACGGGGGCAGGGCGTCACGGACGGCTTTCAGGATCTCGATCCCG
>JAQGHJ010000673.1 GCA_028288905.1 Phycisphaerales bacterium
CGGGATCGACACGACGACGATCAGCGTGCTCCGCCAGCTGCCGAGGAACAGCAGGATCATCAGCGCGGTCAGCCCGGCCGCGATCGCCGCCTCCTTCACCACGCCCTCGACGCTCGCGCGGACAAACACGGACTGGTCGAGCAGGTAGTCGATCTTCAGGTCCGGCGGGAGCTGCTTCTGGGCCTCGGGCAGCGCCCGCTTGACCGCCTCGACGACGTCGAGCGTGGACGCGTTGCCCTGCTTCAGGATCGACAGCAGCACGCCCCGCTTGCCGGCGGCGTGGACGACGTTCGTCTGGACCTGGAACCCCTCCCGGACGTGGGCGACGTCCTTGATGAAGACGGTCGTGCCGTTCACCGTCTTGATCGGCATGTCGTTCAGCTGGGTCGCCACGTCCGGGCTGGAGTTCAGCCGAACGGGGAACTCCTGGGTGCCGATCTTCACGGATCCCGCCGGCAGGATCAGGTTCTGGGCGTTGACGGCGTTGGACACGTCCTGCGGGCTGACGTTCCAGGCGTGCAGCTTCTCGGGGTCCAGGTCGACCATGACCTGCTTCTGCTGCCCGCCGTACGGGTACGGGATCAGCACGCCCGGGATCGTGATCAGCTGGGTCCGGAGCTGGTTGATCGTGACGTCGAACAGCTGGCTCTCGGGGATCGTGTCCGAGCTGATCGACAGCTGGAGGATCGGGACCGAGCTGGCGCTGTACCGGATGACCAGCGGCGGCTGGGTGCCGGGCGGCATCTGCCGGAGCGATGTCTGGGCGGTGGCCGTCACCTGGGCCCCGGCCTCCTCAATCTTGGCGGTCTTCTGGAAGAAGATTTTCATCACCCCGACGCCGTTGAGCGACTGGCTCTCGATGTGGTCGACGTCGTTGACCGTCGTGACGAGGAACCGCTCGAACGGGGTGACGATCCGGTTCTCCATCTCGTCCGGCGACATGCCGCCGTACTGGAACACGACCGCGATCACCGGGATGTCGACGTTCGGGAAGATGTCCGTCGGCGTCCGGAAGATGGTGACGACCCCGAGGATCATCACGAGCAGCGACGCGACGACGAACGTGTACGGGCGGCGAAGGGCGAGCCGAACGATCCACATGCGATGCTTCCCTGGTACGACGGTACGACGGATCTAAGGCGCGGGGCGGGCGGACGGGGGTAACGCCCGGCCGGGTGAAAGTCTGACGGCCGCCGTGGCACACCCGCGCCGGCCGCGCTCGCAAGACGTCAGGGGGCGGCGGCGGGGCCGTCCGGTGCGGGCTCGGCCACCGCCGAATCTTCGGCCGCGAGGGCGGCCGGCGACCCGGCGAACAGGTCTCCGAGCAGCCGCATCGACTCGGCCACCATCTCCCGCTGGGCCGGCGTCAGCTTGCTCACCCGCAGGGCGACCTCGTTCTGCGTCTCGTGCCGGGCGGCCTCGAATGCGGTGCGCCCCTTGGGGGTTAGGCCGAGCGACACCTGCCGCCGGTCGGCCGCGCACACCTCCCGGCGGACGAGCCCCTTGCGGACCATTCCGGCCACCATCCGAGACGCCGTCGGCAGGGCCGCCCCGAGGTTGTCGGCCACGAGCGACAGGCTCGCCTTCGGGTACCGGTCCAGCAGCACGAGCGTCCGGAACTGCGGGACGGACAGCCCGCTCGCCCGGTGCCGCCGCATGTGCCGGCGGATGAACCACATGACCTGCGGCATCCCGTCGAGCATCGCCCGAGCACACGCCCCGGCCGACGCTCCGGTCCCCGCCGCCGAATTAGTTGCCTCAGGCAACGATTTCATGCGCGTCACTATACGAGGTGTTATTCGGCTCGGTCAACGCCCGCGGGATTTGCCGGCCGATTGCAGAATCTTAGGTCCGTTCGTCCCGACGCGTCATCGGCTAACATCCGTAAACTTCGGCCTCGCATCCCGCCCCGCCCGGCCGGACTCATCCATGCTCCCGCTCGTCCTCCATCACGGGTTCGCCGGCACCCCCGGGCTCACCGTCGGCCCGTGGCGATCGAACTACTTCCGCGGGATCGACCGGGCGCTGGCGGCCGGCGGGCGGCCGGTGATCGTCCCCCGCGTCCACCCGACGGCCGGCATCGAGCGGCGAGCCACCGAGCTGAAGCGACAGATCGTCGACGGCCTCGCGGCCGCAGGCCGGCCGGACGATCCGGTCGTGGTCGTCGCCCATTCGATGGGCGGCCTCGACGCCCGGCACATGATCCGCCGGCTCGACATGGAGTCCCGGGTGGCCGCACTGCTGACCGTCACCACCCCGCACCGCGGCAGCCCGTTCGCCGACTGGTGCGTGCGCAACCTGGGCCGCCGCGTCCCCCTCATCCGGTGGGTCGAGCGGCTCGGGTGGGACCTCGGGGCCGCCCGCGACCTGACCACGGACGCCTGCCGCTGGTTCAACGACCGGACGCCGGACTCGGACCGGGTGAAGTACTTTTCCGTCTCGGCCGCCCGCCCGTGGCACCTGGTGCCGGCGTTCGCGTACGCGTCGCACGCGGTGATCCGGGCGGCAGAGGGGGACAATGACGGGCTCGTCAGCGTCCGGTCCAGCGGGTGGGGCACGCGGCTGGGGACGTGGGCGGCCGACCACTGGCACACGATCAACCACAAGTTGGTCGTCGAGTTCCGCAACCCGACCGGGGACATCGTCCCGTACTACGCCCGGGCGGTCGCGGCGGTGGACGCGGCGTTGGCGGCGTAGAGGCGGGGAATCACGCCGCGGGGTGGGGAAGGTGCGGAGGAGCCGGGAAGTGGAGGGGGCCGGCGAGCGGTGCGGCCCGGCGAGCAGTGCGGCCGTGGGGGCGGCCGCACCGGCCCCACGGATGTCATCCTGAGCGCAGCGAAGGACCCCTCGTCCACCGCGCGACGACGCCAGCGGCCCGGGGGGAGTGGAATGGGAATGGGTGGCCGAACGCCAAGCACCACCGGCGAGGCCACCTATTCCCATTCCACGCTCCACGAACCGCTGATCCGGTCGCGCGGTGGACGAGAGGTCCTTCGCTCCGCTCAGGATGACAAACGGGGGGTTCGCCGCGACGGAAACTCTGCGGGCGGGCGGGCGGGCGGGCGGCCCTCGTTGCCACTCAAGACTCGCCGCCCCGCGGCACTCATCGCCGGTCGGACCACCCCGTGCGACGCCCCCGCCCGGGCCGCCCCGCCCTTCTGATACAACAGCCCCTGCCGCGTCCCGCCGCCGCGGCCACACCGCATGGCCGACCCGCCGCTCACGTTCGACTCGCCGTGGCCGCTCGCCGCGGCCGCCCTGTTAGCGGTCGCGGCCATCGTCGTCGC
>JAQGHJ010000677.1 GCA_028288905.1 Phycisphaerales bacterium
GGTCACCGGGTTGACGGCGATGGCCACCCCGACCGGCAACCGGCTCGTGTCGGCCGGGGCGGACGGGCGGGTGCGGCTCTGGACGCTCCCGCTCGGGCTCGAGCTGCGGTCGTTCGGGTCGCCGGACGCCCGGGTCGTCAAGCTGGCCGTCGAGCCGGCCGCCGGCTGGGTGGCGGCGGCCGAGGAGGACGGCACGATCCGCTTGTGGGACCCGAGCCGCCCAAGCGCCGCCGCCGTCTGGGCCGTCCGCGGCGGCGGCGGGGCAGTTGGCGGGTGGGCGAGCGACGGGGCGGGCGGGGCGGCCGAGCCGACGCACCTGCTGTTCGCCGACGGCGGGAAGACGCTGGCGTGCTGTGCCGACAGCCGGGTCGCGCTCGTCCGCTGCCCGGCCGGGCAGCCCGTGCAGGTCGTGGACGGGCGGGTCGGGGCGATCACGGCGGTTGCCGCATCGCCGGCGGCCCGGCACCTGTGCGTAGGCGGGGCGAGCGGGGGCTTGGCGCTGGTCCGTGCGGCGGACGGGGTCGTGCTGCGGACGCTCGACGGACACCCAGCCGCGGTCACGGCCGCCGCCGCCAGCCCGGACGGGCACCTGCTGTTGACCGGGGCGGCCGACGGGACGGTCCGGCTGTGGGGGCTGCCGGATGGGCAGTTGCTGGCCGCCCTGCGGGCCGGTGGCGGCGGGAGCGACGGCGACGGCGGGTCGGGCGGGCCAGGCGCCGCGGTCCGGTTCTTGGCGTTCGCGCCGGACGGCGGGCGGGCGTACGTCCGGTGCGGGGATGGACCGATTCGACCGGTCGAACTGGCAGCGTGGCGGCTGGCCCGGACGCCGCTCGCCCACCTGACGGTCGCCGACCTCGCCCGGCTCCAGGCGTCGCCCAGCCGGCGGACCGCGTTTGTCGCCGCCCTGCTCGCCCGCCGGTTCGAGCACGACGTGGTCGTCGAGGACGTCACCCCGGCCCGGATCGTGGCTGGGGCGTTCACATCGAGTTGGGGTGAGGGCGACGCCCCACTCCCTCGTGGCACGGGTTTGCAACCCGTCCCGTGCGTATTCGCACGCTTCGCACCGTTACGGTCACCAACTGTTAATGGGCTCAACCCCTTACGGCTTCGGTGCGTGCGTGTACGCACGCCCGGGTTGCAAACACCTGCCACGGGGGACGTGCTGCCCGCCGACGCGCCGTTGTGTCCCGCATGACACGGCCCCCGCCCACGGCTATAACCGGCCGGCCCGCCCGCGCGTCGCCGGACCCGCGGGCGGGGGCTCGACCGTTCCCGTTTCAACGCACCCGGAGCATTCCATGGCTGGTCGGCTGGCGATCGATTTCGGCACGTCCAACACCGTCGTCGCGCTGTTCGACGCCGAGCAGGGGGACGCGGTGCCGGTGATCCTGCCGGACTACACCCGGGACGTGGCCGTCCGGTCGGCGGGCGGGGACTTCGCGGCCGTCCCGGTAGTCCCGTCGCTGATCCACTACGTGGCCGGGGACGACCCGCACCGGTGGATCGGCGAGCAGGTGTACGCCCACGACCTGTACGAGGACCCGCAGACGTTCCGGTGGATGAAGCGGTACGTCGGCCGGCGGACCCCGACTCGGCTCCGGGTCGGCGATGTCGACGTGTCGGCGGCCGACGCCGGGCGGGATTTCCTGGCTGCCGTCATGACCGTCGCCGCCGCAGGCATGGACATCGACGCGGCGAACGAGGAGGTCGCGCTCACCGTGCCGGTCGAGGCGTTCGAGCACTACGACGCGTGGCTGCTGGAGGCGGCGGCCGAAGCGGGGATCGCCCGCCCGCGGTTGATCGACGAGGCCTCGGCCGCCGCCATCGGGTACGGGGCCCACGTCCAGCCGGGCGACGTGTACCTGATCTTCGACTTCGGCGGCGGGACGATGGACGTGTCGGTCGTCCTGATGGAGGAGGAGGCCGACGCGGGCGGCGGCTTCGGCGGCACGGGCGACGCGGCCCGGCGGTGCCGGGTGCTCGGCAAGGCCGGCAGCGACCTCGGCGGCGCGACGCTCGACGAGTGGGTGTACCAGGACGTGCTGCGGCAGGCGAAGGCCGGCGTCGACGACGAGGACGTCCGCAAGGTCAGCCGCAAGCTGTTGATCGACTGCGAGCGGGCGAAGGAGACCCTGAGCGTCGAGGACCGGGCCGACGTCAGCGTGCTGGACCTGTACACCGGGTACCAGCTGACGGCCGAGTACACGCGAAACCAGTTCGAGACGATGCTGGAAGGGCGGGGGCTGTACACCCAGATCGACCGGACGGTCCGGCGGGCGATGAACGCCGCCCGCGACCGCGGGTACGACGACGACGCGGTCAAGGCGGTGTTCATGCTCGGCGGGAGCAGCCTGATCCCGTCGGTGCAGCAGGTGCTGACGCGGATCTTCGGCGGGGACCGGGTGATGATCGACCGGCCGCTGGAGGCGGTGGCGTGCGGGGCGGCGGCGTTCGCGGCCGGGGCGGGGGTGTACGATCACATCCAGCACGACTACGCGATCCGGCACGTGAACCCGCAGACCGGCGGGTACGACTACCGCCCGATCGTGCGGCGGGGGACCCGGTACCCGACGGCCGAGCCGGTCGCCAAGGTGGTGGTCAAGGCGAGCCACGCCGGCCAACAGCAGTTGGGCATCGCCGTGTTCGAGGTCGGGCAGGGCGGCGGCGGGGCGGCTGGCGCGGGGCCGAAGTTCGAGATGGTGTTCGACCCGGCCGGGGCGGCCCGAGTGCAGGAGGTCGCCCCGGACGAGGCGGACCGGCGGACGCACTTCTGGGTGAACGAGGCGGCCCCGACGTTTCTGGCCGCCGACCCGCCGGCCGACCCCGGCGAACCGCGGTTCGAGGTCGCGTTCGGCGTCGACGCTAACAAGCGGCTCGTCCTGTCGGCCACGGACGTCAAGTCCGGGAAGGTCGTGTACCAAGAGGTGCCGGTCGTGATGCTGAGCTGAACGAGGCCCGAGAAGAGGGGTTTAGCCACGGATGGACACCGATGAACACGGATGAGGACAAGAGGCGGAGGGCAGATTAACTCCTGCCCCTCTTCTCCGCATCCGTGTTCATCTGTGTCCATCCGTGGCTGATTCCGCCTTACGCGATCGCGCAGGACTCGCGGGTGCACTCCTCGGCGTGGTCCTCGTCGGCGACGAACGCGACGGCGGCGATGCCGAGGAACAGGCCCGTTTCCACGATCCCCGCCCGCCGCTTGAGCGACTGCTCGACCCGCTGCGGGTCGGCGATGCCGTCCGGGAACCGGCAGTCGTAGATGTGGTTCCCGTTGTCCGTCACGAACGGCGACCCGTCGGCGGCCACCCGCAGCACCGGCTCGGCCCCCAGGTTCCGCAGGAACGGCACCTGCACTTCGTGGGCGAACGTCACCACCTCCACCGGCAGCATCGCCCGCGTCCCGAGCCGCTCCACGACCTTGCCGGCGTCGGCAATGATGACCAGCTTGGCCGAGTTCTGGGCGACGATCTTCTCCCGCAGCAGCGCGCCGCCGAGCCCCTTGATTAGGTCCAGGTTCGGGTCGACCTCGTCGGCCCCGTCGACCGTCACGTCCGGGCGGGGCGTCTCGGCCAGCGTCGACAGCGGGATGCCCAGCTCCCGGGCCCGCCGCTCGGACTGGAGGCTCGTCGGGACGCCGCGGATCCCGGTCAACGTGCCGGCCGCGATCGCGGCGGCCAGGGCCCGCAGGAACTGGTCGGCCGTGCTACCGGTCCCGAGCCCGACGACCATGCCGGACTCCACGTACTTCAACGCCGCGTCGGCGGCCCGCTGCTTCGGGTTCATCCGACAGAGCGTAACGGAGCCCCCGGGGCGATGCCAACGCGCCCGCTTGGCCGGGCCCGTAGGCAGATTTCAGTGGGCACGCAGGCCTAACACCGCAAAATAAGGATTATCCCGTTTGTTTGGAATGTTGGGGCTTAGGCAAGGGCCTTGCTAGGGCGTCCGACGGCAAGGAGGCGTCGGACATTGTGTCCGGTGCCCCATTCTGATGCCCGGACGCGTGCGTCGGTCGCGCGGGCCGTTCCGTTCCAGGGAAGGTGAGGACATGTCGAAGCTCGGACTCTTTAACGGTTTTATTGCATTCGCAACGTTCGCAAGTTTAGGAGTGGGCTGTAGCAGCTCGTCCGGGGACGGCACGACGTCCCGCGGCGGCAGCAGCCCCGCGGTCGCGGTGGGGGACCGGAAGGACGGCGGCACCGACCGCGCCAGGGTGGCCAACGGCCAGGCGATGTACACGCTCGCGTTCCCGACCGGGGACCGGGCGACCAGCGTGGTCCAGTTGGACGCGACCGGGCCGGAGCAGGTACGGCTCGGCCAGCCGTACAACTACAACCTGCGGGTCACGAACCTGACTGACACGCCGCTGCACGACGTGCGGGTGGAGCGGGCCGCCCTGCTGGCGAACGCCGGCACGCCGGCGACGAAGCCGACGAACTCCGGCCTGGCGGCCAACCCCGGCGAGGCCCGGACGGCCGGTGCCCGGATCAGCGCCAGCGGCACCGAGCCGTCGAAGGACGTGTGGACGGTCGGCACCCTGGGGCCAAAGGAGTCCAAGACGTACCAGTTGGCCGGGACGGCCGACGAGGTCGGGTCGGCCAGCAACTGCCTGTCGGTCGCGTACCGCCCGAGCCTGTGCGTCGTGACCCGGGTGGTGAAGCCCGAGCTGCAGGTGACGAAGGAGGGGCCGTCGCAGGTGCTGATCTGCCAGCCGATCACGTACACGTACCGGGTGACGAACACGGGGACCGGTGCCCTGTCGGCCGTCCGCGTGGACGACGCGCTGCCGGACGGGCTGACCGGCGACGCCGGGCAGCGGGCGCTGGCCTTGAACGTCGGGGACCTGAAGGAGGGCGAGACGAAGACGGTGACGGCCGCCGTCAAGCCGCAGCGGACGGGGCAGTTCTCCAGCCGGGCAGTGGCGGCGTCGGGTGACATCCGGGCCCAGAGCCGGGAGGTGTCGACGGCCGTCAGCGAGCCGGCGCTGGCCGTGAACGTCGAGGGCCCCGAGGCCCACTACGTCGGGCAGGCGATCAACTACCGGGTGACGGTCAAGAACACCGGCAACACGCCGGCCGAAAACACCGTCGTGCGGCTGACGGCCGTCGGCGGGAGCGAGCGGCTGGCCGACCGGACGATCGGGACGATCCCGGCCGGCGAGAGCCGGTCGTTCGCGGTGAACATCGGGTCCGGCGGGGCCGGCGGCACCGCCAGCCTGACGGCGGCCGTCGCCGCCACCTGCGCCCGGCCGGCCCAGGACTCGGCCAGCGTGACCGTGCTGACCGTCCCGGCCCTGCGGCTGGAGTGCGTGGACAGCGTCGACCCGGTCGGGGTCAACGGGAACACGGTGTACACAATCAACGTGAAGAACCAGGGGAACGGGCCGGACAACACGATCGCCCTCAAGGCGGTCGTCCCCCCGGAGTTCACGTTTGTTAAGGGCGGCGGGGCGACGCCCGTGACCGCCAGCGGGCAGAACCTGACGTTCGCCCCGGTCGCCGCCCTGGCCCCGGGGGCCGAGGTGAACTGGACCGTCGAAGTCAAGGCCGCCAAGCCGGGCGACGCCCGGTTCTACGTCGAGATGACGAGCGGGTCGCTCAGCCGGCCGGTGGCCGAGAACGAGTCGACGCGCGTCCTCAGCGGCGACGCGGCGCAGGACATCCAGCAGGGCGCCCCGGTCGTGCCGCAGGGCAAGACCGGCCCGGCCCCGGCCAACGAGCGGCCGAAGGGCGAGCAGAACACGCAGCCGAACAAGTGATCGGCGGCGACTGAACGGAGC
>JAQGHJ010000683.1 GCA_028288905.1 Phycisphaerales bacterium
GCGTCGACGGGCACTTGGCCCTCCCGCAGCGTCGTCACCCCGGCCAGCAGCAGGCGGATCAGGTGCATGACGTGCTTCCACTTCACTTCGCCCTTGTTCCGCAGGTCGCCCTGGAGCTTTCGGAACTGGCTCATCATGTAGCCGCTGTACGTCTGGTAGACGAGCTTCGACAGGAACGCGTCCCGCATGTCGAGCAGCTCGCGGGCGAGCGGGGTCGCGTGCTCCACGAGCGGCGTGTACAGCACCTCCAGCACGTTCGGGTTGGCCTTGAGCGCCATGACGAGGAACTTCTGCAGCTCCCAGTAGACCTCTTGGGTCGCGTCGTTCTCGAGCTGCTCAGGGACGCCGAACAGGGACCAGTGGCGGTCGGCGGGCGGGAGGTACACGCCGCGGCGGTCGGTGTCGCTGGCGTCGCCGTGCAGCCCGTACGCCCGGCTGCCGACGACGACCCGGAGCATCACGTGGCGGTACAGGTCGTGCTCGGCCAGCGGGTCGGCCGAGCCGGCGGCAGCGGCGGGGTCTGCGCCGTCGCCTGACCTGCCGCCGTCTGGCCGCTGGTAATGGGCGAGGACGGCCAAATCCGCCCGGGCGAGCGACGCCTCGACCCCGCCGGGGAACCGCACCCGGTAGGCGTGGGTGGCGTCGATTGGCGAGCGATTTATGACGCCGAGCGCCCCGCGCGGGTGGGCCGGCCGGCCGTCGGGCCCGCGGACCGTCACCAGCGACACGACCTGCGTGCCGGCCGACAGGATCGGGGGGAGCGTTGGGGCGGTCGGGTCGGGCATCTCGGGGGAGAGAATAACCACGGAGGCACGGAGACACGGAGGTGGCCTTGGGCGAGGGGGCGAGGGGGGCGGCGAGCCTGGCCCGCTCCGGCAAGTGGAGAATCGCACCGATACGCAATCAAACCCAGACCTGACAAACGTTTGAACGACCTAGGCGGCCCCGCACCTCGAGTTGACCTCCGTGTCTCCGTGCCTCCGTGGTTTTCCCCTCCGGCACGCCCGATAAAATTTGGAGCGGTTCACTCAAGGTGGGGTGGTGGTCAGTCGATGTATTGAGTAGTCCGCCGCGACGGGTCCGACGGTGTCGGGGTTGAGCGGGGCGGGGACACCTCAGGCCGCCTGGCACCCACGGGTGCGGGGCAACGCCGACCACGGAGCCGTAACATGGGCCGTCACCTGCTGATGCAGTCGCTGTTGGGTCACCTCGCCCTGCTGGCCGAGCAGCACCCGAAGAAGGCGAGCAGCGTGGTGGCCAAGCGGGCGAAGGTGGCCGCCGTGCGGTCGCTGAAGCTCGTCGCCCGCGAGCCGTCCGCCGTCCGCAAGGCGGCGTGAGCGGGCGGGAGGCGGCGAGGCGCCCGGCCTGTCGCTTCGGGTGCTTGACCGCCCACTGGCACCATTGCCGGCAACGCCCCAAGACCGCCGCGAACGCCCGACCGGGCTCCCCGTCTCCCTTCGGGAGAGGGTGGGCCTGGTCGGGCGTTCGCACACCCCCTCCGCGCCGACCTCCTTCGGGTGATCCGCCCCCGCGGCTCCAGTCCTCCGTTCAGTCGATCTTCCCCCCTGCCGACCGCCTACCGCGTACTGCCTACTCCCGCCCTGCGGTACAGTCGGCCGGCATGAGAACCCAACCGATCGGCCGGACCGGCCTCGTCTCGACCCGACTCGCGTACGGGTGCTGGCGGCTCGTCGGCACCATGGACCCGGCCGAGGTCACCCCGGACCGCGAGGCCGCCGGCCGCCGGGCCGTCGCCGCCGCGGTCGACGCCGGATACACCCTGTTCGACCACGCCGACATCTACGGCCGCGGGGTCTGCGAGCGGGTCTTCGGCGACGCCCTCCGCGACATGCCCGGCGTCCGGGACCGCGTCCTGCTCGCCACCAAGTGCGGCATCGTGCTGCCCGCCCCGGGCGTCCGGCACCTGTACGACTCCTCCCCCGGACACATCGTCCGCTCGTGCGAGGCGTCGCTGAAGCGGCTCGGAACCGACCGGGTCGACCTTTACCAGCTCCACCGCCCCGACCTGCTGATGGACCCGGCCGCCGTCGCGGCCGCGTTCGACCAGCTCCGCCAACAGGGCAAGGCGCGGTTCTTCGGGGTCAGCAACTTCCCGCCGACGTTCACGGCGGCCTTGCAGAAGGCGTGCCCGTTCCCGCTCGCCGTCAACCAGGTCGAGATGCACCTGGCCCGGCTCGACCCGCTGTACGACGGGACGATCGACCAGTGCCTGGCCGAGGGCATGACGCCCCTCGCCTGGAGCCCGCTCGGCGGCGGGGTGCTGGGGGACGACAGCGCGGCCGAGGCGGCCCACCCCCGGGCGTCGGTCCTCAAGGCCCTGCACCACGAGCTCGACGCAGTGGCCGCCGCCCACGGGGTGAAGCGGTCGACGATCGCGCTCGCCTGGCTGCTGGCCCACCCGGCCGGCGTCATCCCGATCGTCGGGTCGATCGACCCGGTCCGGATCCGCGCCGCGGCCGCAGCGGCCGACGTGACGCTCACCCGCGACGACTGGTACCGACTACTCGTGGCCGCCCGGGGCGAGCCGCTGCCGTAAGGCAGAGGGGAAGAGCGGAAGAACAGAAGAGGGGAAGTGTTACGTCACCCCCGCGACGCCCGCTCGATCCGTCCGTCGCTCCCGCGGGCGACGCGTTCCGCGGGTCGCCGGGCGGGCCCATCAGTGACACGGGCTTCCAGCCCGTGCGTGTCCAGTGCGAACGCCAGAGCCCGCGGACACCAATACGGTCGAAGGCCGGGCCCGCTCGCCGGGCTGAAAGCCCGAGTCACAGACGGGCGGACTTGGGACGAACTGCGGGACATGCGTCGCCTCGGGCGTTCTGAACCCCCGCCCGTTCAGAAGTATCGGCCGCCTGGACACGGCGAGCGCCCACGGCATAACCTTTCCGGTTGTCCTGGTGCCGCGGCGGCTAAACCAGGTGATCGGGCGGAACACGCACAAATGTGCGTCCCGCCCGGCCGCTGGGATGGGCACTGTCGGACAAGCCCGGTGCGCGGTTCACGCCGGGTGCCAATCACTTCAGCCCGCCATGCGAACGGACCCCGCCCACCGTCCTTCCCCCGCCCGCTCCCGCCCGGGGTTCACCCTGGTCGAGCTGCTCGTGGTGATCGGCATCATCGCGCTACTCGTCGGCATCCTGATGCCGACGCTGTCGGCCGTCCAGCGGGAGGGCCGCAAGACGGTCTGCATGAGCAACCTGCGGCAGATCGGGATGGGCGTCACGCTGTACGTCGACCACCACAAGGGCAAGTACCCCCGGTCGCCGGCCCTGCCGTCGGTCAACCCGTACAACCTGCAGCCGGCCACGGTGCTGCTCGCCCCGTTCATCGCGACCGGGCTCGGGACGAGTCCCGACCTGGTGCTGCAGGGCAAGGGGGCGGCGGCCGTGTTCCGGTGCCCGTCGGACGACGTGATTTTCCCCGACGAGAAGACGAGCTACTTCTACCACCACGAGCTCG
>JAQGHJ010000705.1 GCA_028288905.1 Phycisphaerales bacterium
GTGCCGACGACGCCCGCCGGGCGTTCGGCCGCCGCTGAACGGCCGGCGAGCCGAGCGGCGCGCGCCGCGACCGATCCGCGGCCAAGGGCGGCGGCTTGGCGGCGCCGCGTCCGTGCGGGCCCCGTCCGTCCGAGCCGGCCACGTAGACCCGGTTCGGCGTCAGCGATGCGGTCGTCTCCCAGAACCGGCCGGGGCCGCCCGCGTCCCCGGGGTGGGAAACCACCGACGCCCGGCGGGGCGGCGTCGAATCACTCGTTTGGGGGGGAGCGTGGCCCCGCCGGGCGGAGCCCGGGGTTGCGGGTCGCGACGGCGCGCCGCGGGCGACTGTCGCCCGCGGGCGAAGCTGCCGGGTCCGGCGCGGCCGCGGCGCGGGCGTCGGTCCGGCCGAGCTGGAGGTGTGCCGTGACGGAGAATTACCCGCGGGGCGAACCGTTCGCGACCCGGGGCGGCGGCACTAACGGCGCCGCCAAGAGGCCCTACCGGCTCTCGCCGGCCGGGCTGGCGGCACTGCGGGCGAACGCCGAGCGGGTGAAGCCGTGGGCGCGGAGCACCGGCCCCGTGACCGACAAAGGCAAAAACCGATCCAAGATGAACGCCTTGTGGCACGGGGAGCGGTCCGCGGAAGTCGTGGCCGCCCGCAAGCGGACGACGGCGTTGCTCCGCGCGATCCGCGAGCTGACGCGGGGCGGGTAACCTTTTCGACGCTGTCATTCCAATGCTTGCCGCGGGTGTGCTTCACCGTCGGTTGCCCTTCGATCGCACCTCCGGGATTGGGCGGTGCCGGGCCGGTCTGGTGGGCACGGATCCCCCGGGCCGGACCGCCGCAGTCGGGGGTCGCCGCCCGCCCCGCATATCCCTTTGCACGGCACCCCGTCCAGGCGATCATCGAAGGCATGTCAACCAGGCGACCCCACCCGGACGACCAGGGCCGAGAGCAACGGATCCAGGGGCACGCCGAGGCCGCCGAGCGGGGCGACCACCACCTGGGGGGCCGCCGGGACCGGGCCGACGTCGCGCGCCTGACGGGCGAGAACGACGCGCTGCGGGCCGCGAACGCCGAGCTGGCGGTCCGGAACGACGAGCTGAGCGGCGCGAGCGAGCCGAAGGTCGTCCCGGACGGGGCGACGCCCGACGAGTGCCTCGCCTACCTGCTCGACGCCGCGTCCTGCTGGTCGCCGGACGCCCGCCTGGTGGGGAACCTGCGGGCCGGGGACATCGTGCGGTCGCTCCGGGACTGGCGCGACCGGCTGGACCGCCTCGAGCGCGACCCGGCGGCCCGGGGTCAAGGCTGAACCCGCGGCGGCGGGCTGCGCCCCGCGTCCACCCGCCGCGGCGGGGCCGCCCGACCCCGGAAACGAGCCGAATCCGCAGCACTCTCAAACGGCCCGCCGCCCCCCGGCCGCGGCCGACCGCGTGCCCCCGCCGGAGCGGCCCCGCGGCACGGCGGGTTCCCCTCGGCCCCGGTCGTCCGCGCGTCGCCCGCCCGTCGCGAGTAGCATCCGGCCCGCATGCCCCCCCGCCCCTCCCGCCCGTCCCGCTTCCTCCGCTCGCTCGGCCCGCTCCTGCGGGCCACGGCCGCCGGGTGGGTGCGGGACAACGCCATGCGGCTGTCGGCCGCCCTGGCCCTTTACACCATCCTGTCCCTCGCCCCGCTCCTGGTCGTGACGGCCAAGGTGGTCGGCGTCGTCCTCCGGGACCAGGACTACGCCCGGGCCCAGATCACCGCCCAGGTCGCGGCCCTGGCCGGGCCGCAGGTGGCGGCCGCGGTCCAGCCGATGCTGGCGGCCGGCGGCCGGCCCGGCGGCGGGCTGGCCGCCACGCTGTTCAGCACCGGGGTCCTGCTGTTCTCGGCCACCGGGGTGTTCGTCGAGCTGCAGGACGCGATGAACACGATCTGGGGGGTCAAGCCGCGGCCCGGGCGGGGGGTGCGGGACTTCGTCCGCACCCGGCTGATGTCCCTGGCGATGGTGTTCGGGACCGGGTTCCTGCTGCTCGTGTCGATGTGCCTGACGACCGCCGCCGTCCGGGTGGCGGCGTTCGTCGCCGGCGGGCGGGCGTCGCTCGTGCTCGTGCTGGACCCGGCCGCGTCGCTGCTGGTGGTGACCGTGCTGTTCGCCGGGATCTTCAAGTTCCTGCCGGACGTGAGGCTGGCGTGGCGGCACGTGTGGGTCGGCGGGACGCTGACCGGGGTGCTGTTCACGGCCGGCAAGTACGCGCTGGCCGCGTACTTCGGGCGGGCGGCCCCGACGTCGGCGTTCGGGGCGGCCGGGTCCCTGGCGGCCGTCATGCTGTGGGTCTACTACTCGTCGTTCATCCTGTTCTTCGGCGCCGAGTTCACGAAGGTGTGGTCCGTCCGGCACCTGCACGACCGGGTGGAGCCGGAGGCGGGCGCGGTGGCGGTGACGGAGGAGGACCGGGCCCGCCAGGGCATCCCGTCGGCGCAGCGGATGGGCGAGGCGCTGGCCGGCGACCCGCTGACCCCCGGGCCGGCGGCCGGCGGCGTCGCCGGGGCGGCCTGGTCGGTCTGCACCTCGACGTTGAACAGGAAGCCGACGGCCTCCTCCTTGATGGCCTCCATCATGGCGCCGAACATGTCGAAGCCCTCGCGCTGGTATTCGACCAGTGGATCGCGCTGGGCCAACGCCCGCAGGCTGATGCCCTCGCGCAGATAGTCCATCTCATAGAGGTGTTCACGCCATTTGCGGTCGATGACCGTCAACAGCACCCGGCGCTCCAGCTCGCGGACCACCTCATCGCCGAGGTCCTCCTCGCGCACGTCATAGGCCGAGGCGGCGTCGGCAACGATCTCCTCGATCAGGAACTCGCGCGTCAGATCCGACTTCGCACCGCCAGCCTGCTCGATGGCTTCCTCGATCGACAGCGAAACCGGATACAGGGTCTTGAGCGCCGTCCACAGCGCCTCCAGATCCCATTCCTCGGCATAACCGGAGGAGGTCGCGCCTTCGACGTACCCGCGAACGACGTCGTCGATCATCGGCCGGATCTGATCCGAGAG
>JAQGHJ010000711.1 GCA_028288905.1 Phycisphaerales bacterium
CACCGTCGGCCGGACCGGCTGCTGTTCGCGTCGCCGGACGTGACGACCGGCGGCCGGGCGGTGTACCGGGCGTATTACGACGAGGCCGGCGACGCCGCCGTCACCGCCCCGCCGGTCGACGGGCCAACGCTCGACGCGCGGCACGCCGACCGGGGGCGGCTCGCCGGATCGACGGTGGTTCCGCCGGCGGACCCCGAGCGGTCCCCGTACCGCGGATTCCGTGGCGGGCCGGCGTGGGTGCGGCTGATCGCCCGATCGCCCTCCCCGTACTGGCGACTGGCCCGCCGTCGCGGGCCGGCGGCCACCGACGCCCCGGCCGCCCGGGTCGCCGCCCTAGTCAGGCCGGCCGTCGCGGCTGACCCCGGCGTCCGCGCGCTCGTCGTCGGCTGCTTCGACGGCACGATCCTCGGCGATCTCAAGCGGCTGACGAAGTGGGACCTGACCGGGCTGGAGACGAACGCTTCCGCCGCCGACGCCGCTCGGGCCAAGGGGCACCACGTGTTCCCGTGCAGCGCCCAGGACGCGTTCACGTGCCTGCCCGACGGCTTGGTGTACGACCTGATCGTCGTCCCCGACGCGTTCGAGCATTGGGGCGACCCGCCGTGGGTGCTGCGGCGGCTGCTGCGGCTGCTGGCGCCGGGCGGGCGGATCGTCATCCGGACGCCGAACCTCGACTCGCTGCTGCTCGCCCGGTTCGGCCCGACGTGGTGGCACTGGCAGTTGCCGTACCACCGGACGCTCGTCGGCCGCCGCGGGCTGCGGCTCGTGGCGGCGGCGGCCGACCTGCGGGTGGAGAAGTTGCGGACCGTGACCGACGCGTACCCGGCAGCCGCGAGCGTGCAATTGAACCGGGTCGGGCTGGCCGGCGTGGTGCCGGAGGGGGCGGCGTTCCCGGCCGACGTGTCGGCCGAGGGGGCCCGGCTGGCCGGGTGGGCCCGGCTGTTGTGGGACCGGTTCGGCCGCGGGGACGAGATGTGGGCCGTGCTGCGGCCGGTGTGAGAGCCAAGCGCCCGTCGGCGGCAGTGGCCCTCCGGTCCCCTCTCCCGGTAGTCCGGGAGAGGGTTAGGGTGAGGGTCTTGTCGCGCGGTGGAGGCGGGTCGTCAGTTCCTGCCGCCGCCGCGAGGAACCCTCACCCCAGCCCTCTCCCGGACTACCGGGAGAGGGGGCAAGAGGCGGTCGCCGACGAACGGCCAGATGCTCTTGGTCACCACGATGACGCGTTTCCCGAAGATCTCCATCGTCACCCCGAGCTACAACCAGGCGAAGTACGTCCCGTGGACGGTCCGGAGCGTGCTCCTGCAGCGGTACCCGAACCTCGAGTACGTCGTCATGGACGGCGGGTCGAAGGACGACACGGTGGAGGTGCTCAAGCCGTACGTCGGCCGGCTCGCCCACTTCCAGAGCGCCCGGGACAAGGGGCAGAGCGACGCGATCAAGCAGGGGTTCGCCCGGTGCACCGGGGACGTGATGGCGTACCTGAACAGCGACGACATGCTCGCCCCCGGCGCGCTGCACTGGGTGGCCGACTTCTTCCGCCGGCACCCGGACGTGGACGCGGTCTACAGCCACCGCGTCACGGTCGACGGGCAGAACCGGGCGAAGTGGTACTGGGTGCTGCCGCCGCACAGCGACTGGTACCAGACTCGGTGGGACCTGATCCCGCAGGAGACGTGCTTCTGGCGGCGGCGGCTGTTCGACGCCCACGGCTCGGTCGACGACACGCTGCGGTTCGCGATCGACTACGACCTGTTCGCCCGATACATGCTTAAAGGTGCCAAGTTCGTGCGGGCCGACCGATTCCTCGGCGTGTTCCGCGAACACGAGGACGCCAAGACGAGCCAACTACTGAACACGGTCGGGGCGGCCGAGGTGGCGAAAGTAAGGGAGCGGTACGGCATCGCGCTCGGCCGGCTGGCCCCGCTCGTCAGTGCCCGGTTTTACTACGGCGCGCTGCGGAACGGGGAGCGGTTCGCCCACGAGCGGCGGCGGCTGCCCGGCTGTCTGCCGGGCGTCGGGTACGACTACGACACGGTTTGGGGCGGGCTGCTGGACGAGCCGGGACTGCCGCCGGCGGCGGCGGAGGCCGCGGACGAAGGGATCATTCGCCGCGCGGCGGCAAGCGTGACATCCTGAGCGGAGCGAAGGACCCCTCGTCCACCGCGCGGCTATGTCAGCAGCCGAGGGAAGGTGGAATGGGAAAGGGTGGCCCGGCCGCCGGTGCTCGCCGTCGGGCCATCTATTCACATTCCACAATCCCTGGAACGCTGGCGCGGTCGCGCGGTGGACGAGGGGTCCTTCGCTCCGCTCAGGATGACACGCTTGCCGGCGCGTACGGCAGGCGGCTCCCGACAGGCGGCCCGCCGGCCTTCGGGCCTTCCCGGCTGACGGCGGCGGCGGTTCGCCGGCCGTGTCGGATGTAAGATGTCTCCGTGCGCCGCGCCGTGTCCCACGTTTCCGTCGTCGCCTTCGTTACGGTCGCCAGCCTGTCGCTGGCGACGTTCGTTCGGCCGACCATCGGGTTGAACGTCGGGGGTTTCGGCCTGAGCGTGTACCGCGGCGGCCTGTGGGCGTTCGGGCCGTGGGGGCCGGGCCTGTTGCACCTGCCGGTATGGGTCGTGCTGGCGTGGGTCGGGACGGTCGGGCTGATCGCCCGTGCCGGCCGGCCAGTCGGCGCGGGCCGCCGCCGCGGGTTCGAGGTGACGACGACCGGCGGTCCGGCCGCGGCGCCTCGCCCGTCTTCGCCCGACGATCCACCGCCGGCGGAATGACCCCGGCCACCCCCTCGCACGGCCCCGGTCGGCCCGCGGACCGGCCGCGGCGGTTGCACGTCTCGTCCCGATTTGGCCGATCCGGT
>JAQGHJ010000717.1 GCA_028288905.1 Phycisphaerales bacterium
CGGTGGTCGCAGTGAACACCGTTACCGGCTTACTGGCGGGACGGCGTAACCGGGACTGGGGATCTGGGCCGGGTCGGCGCCGAGCAGCCCGACCTTCAGGCCGTGCTGGCGGAGCAAGCCGGTCGCCTTGCTGTTGATGACGAGCAGCACGATCAGCCCGACGAGCGGGATCAGCGTCAGGATGCCGAGCAGTACGCCGACGCCGGTGCTGTACAGGCTCAGCGCCAGCATGAACACGAACACCGCCGCCGTGATCGACACGGCGAACGCCGCGAGCGCCAACAGGATCGAGAGGCTCGGCGGCAGCACGAACCGTGCGACCACGAGCGCGAGGTAGCCGAGGATGCAGAACATCAGCGCCCGCTGCCGCTGGGCGATCGTGCGGAGGTCGGCCCGCGGCGCGGCCGAGGGCGTGGCGTAACCGAGCGGTGGCGGCGGAATTTGCGACATGGACGGCTCTCCCCTTGGGGCGCGAGTGGGCGGGACGGGCGACGGGCGTTCACGCCGGCCGCGGCCGCACAACTTGGCCCGGTCCGCGTCCCGTGTCAACGACTATCCGGTTTGACGACGGGACCCCAACGGCGGCGAGGGTGCCGCCGAGGGCGGCACCGCCAGCCGATACCGCATCTTCTGCCGCACCGCCCCGGCCGGCAGCGGGAAGTCGGGCGGCACGTCGACCGTCTCCACGTACGTCCCGCCGAGCCGCTCGATCGTCCGCCGGCTGGCGGGGTTGTCCGGGCCGCAAGTGACCCACAACTCGGCCAACCCGTGCCGGGCGGCCAGCGGCAGCACGAGCCGGGCCGCCCGCTCGGCGTACCCGTGTCCGCGGTGCGGCTCGTCGACCGCATACCCGAGATGACCGTTGTACAGGACCGTCCACTCCTGGTGCCCCACCCGCAGGCTGAGCCGCCCGACCCGCTCGCCGGTCCGGCAGACCATGATGTGAAAGAGGTAGGCCAGCTCCCGCCAGACCGAAACGTCGGCCGGCTGGCGGTCGACCAGGGCGAGACGGAGGTCGTCGTCCGTCAGCCCGCCGGGGTCGATGAACATGAAGGGAGGTACAGGCGACACGGGTGTCACGGCTACGCCGCTCCCGATTCACAGCTCGGATTCGTGCGTCCCTGCGAGGTCCAGACCAAACTTCATCGCCACGACGGGTAAGGGCGGCCAGCGTCAGTAGGCCACGCCGAGTATCGCTTCGAACAGCCGGATCCACATCACCAGCGGCATGAAGCCGACGACGGCGAACAGCAGGACGCACCACGCCGCCTCGTCCAGTTCCATCTCGAACAGCAGGCGGAACATCGCCCAGCCGGCGAGGAACCCGACCACCGGCCCGAGCAGAAAGCGGGTCCAGAAGCCCCCGTACTCGAAGGCCGCGACGACCAGCGCGTCCGGCAGCAGGGCGACGGCGGCGAGCTTCAACAGGGCCTGGGCGTACCGCCCGAACGACGCGCCGAACAGCCATACGGCCAACGGAACCGCGACCGACGTCACGCCGGCTTTGACGACGGCATAAGCGCCGCCCACCAGCACCGCACCGCGTACGGTCCCGCCGCCGTGCAGGTGAGAGGCCGCGTACAACGCGACTGCAACGGCGACCAAGCTGGCCGGCACCCACAGGTCGCGGGCAGGGCTGGCGAAATCCGGGTCGACCTCCAGCCGCCGCTCCGGCACGCCGCCCGCGTACGGGAGCACCGCCGCCGGCACCGCCGCCTGACCGGCAGGCACGGGTCCGACCGGGAGCGGTCCGACAGGAGGCGCCTCGAGCGGCACGTCCTCCGTTGATAGTCCGTTGACCAGCGCGGGGTGTAAACCGCTGCGGGTCCGTTCTCGCGGCCGCGCTGGCTCCTCCTTGAGCGCAAACACTTTCGGCTCCTCCCCGCCCGACCCCCTTGGCGTGACCATGGCATGATTGTACCGCCCGGCCCGCCCGCCCACGCGACCGGGTGCGTCGATCCTCCGTTACGAGCTGCGTCGGGTGGTTCAACCTTCCCGCCGCGCGGACCGCGGCCGCGCGGCGAGGGCCGGCGGGCGGCGTTTGTCCCGCCCGGGGCAGCTGAGTACACTCCCGCCCAGCCATGAAAATCCACGAGTACCAAGCCCGCCAGATCCTGTCCGCCGCCGGCGTCCCCGTCCCCCCGGCCGAGGTGGTCCGGACGCCGGAGGAGGCGGCCGCGGCGTTCGCCAAGTTCGGAGCCCCGATGTGCGTGGTCAAGGCCCAAGTGTACGCCGGCGGCCGGGGCAAGGCCGGGTTCGTCAAGCTCGTTAAGTCGGCCGACGAGGCGAAGGACGCGGCCAAGTTCATGCTCGGCAACCGGATGGTCAGCTACCAGACCGGGCCCGAGGGCGTGCCGGTGTCGGTGCTGATCGTCGCCCCGGGCGTCGACATCGCCAAGGAGTACTACTTGGCGATCACGGTCGACCGGGCGAACAACACGTCCACCCTGATCGCGTCGGCCGAGGGCGGGATGGAGATCGAGGAGGTCGCCGCCAAAAGTCCGGAGAAGGTGTTCAAGGTGCCGCTGCACCCGACGCTCGGGCTGATGCCATTCCAGGCGGCGGAGCTGGCGTACCAGCTCGGGTTCAAGGACAAGCAGGTGCGGACGGTGGCCGGCATCATCACCGGGCTGGCCAAGACGTTCATGGCGACCGACGCGTCGCTGGCCGAGATCAACCCGCTCGTCGTGACGACGGACGGGCAGATCCTGGCGCTCGACGCGAAGTTCAACTTCGACGACAACGCGATGTTCCGGCACAAGGATATCGCCGCCATGGCAGACGAGAGCCAGGAGAAGGAGCTGGACGTCCGGGCCCAGAAGGCCGCCCTCAACTACATCGCGCTCGACGGGACGATCGGGTGCCTGGTGAACGGGGCCGGGCTGGCGATGGCCACGATGGACATCATCAAGCTGCACGGGGCCGACCCGGCGAACTTCCTGGACGTCGGCGGCGGGGTGACGGCCGAGGGGGCGATCGAGGCGTTCAAGATCATCCTGAGCGACCCGAAGGTGAAGGGCATCCTGGTGAACATCTTCGGCGGGATCGCCAAGTGCGACCTGATCGCCGAGGCGCTGGTCAAGGCCGGGCGGGAGGTCGGGTTCAAGGTCCCGGTCGTCGTCCGGCTGGAGGGGACGAACGTGGCCAAGGCCCGCGAGATCCTGGCGGCGGCCAAGGCCGAGCTGCCGACGCTCGTGTCGGCCGCCGACCTGACCGACGCGGCGGTGAAGATCGTGGCCGCCGTCGGCAAGGCGGCCTAACCGCCGCCGTTGGGCGGCCGGAATGACGAAGCCCGAATGACGAATGACGAAACGGGGAGGGGACGCTCATGCTCCGCTCCCCGTTTCGTCATTCGTCATTCGGGGTTCGTCATTCCGGCCGCCTAGGCCGCTTGATCCTAATCTGCCTCCTTGCGGCCCTCATCTTGGGGGCCGTCTTTTGGCTGGGAGGCACGGACGAGGGCAGGCGCTTCCTCACCCGCGAACACCTCCGCCACCTCGGCACCGCGTCCCGCGGGTGGGTCGATGCACACCCTGTCGCGTCGGCCGTCCTGTTTCTCGCGGCGTACGTCGCGTGCGCGCTCCTGCTGTTGCCGGTCTGGTGGCTCCAGTTGCTGGCCGGGTTCGGGTTCGGCCTGTGGGCCGGGCTCGCGGGCGTGATGGCCGCATCCACCTGCGGGGCGCTGGCGACGGCTGGCGTCGCCCGGTGGCTCGGCGACGAGTGGGTCCGCGCGCGGTTCGACGCCAGGTCGGGCCGAGCGGGCGAGCGGCCCGGCATGTTGGGGCGGGCGTTCGCCCTCATGGGTCGTAACGGGCTGCTCGTCGTCCTGATCTGCCGGCTCAGCTACCCGGTGCCGTACGGCGTCAGCAACTACCTGTTCGGGCTGACCGGTGTGAAGCTGTGGGACATCGCTGTCGGCACGGCCGTCGGCGGCGTCCCGGTGTACGCCGGCTGGGTGGCCGCAGGGGCTCGGCCCGAGTGGCTCGGGCGGTGGGAGTTCTGGGCGAGCGTCGTCGGGGGGAACCTCGTGATCCTCGGGGGCCTGCTGGCCGGGACCCGGCAAAGACGGTTGGATAAGATGACGAAGCCCGTATGACGAATGACGAAACGGGGAGCGGGGCATGAGCGTCCCCTCCCGCTTCGTCATTCGTCACTCGGGCTTCGTCGCGGGCTTCGTCATTTCCGCCTGCATGTAGACGACGTCTAGCCACTTCCCGAACTTGAACCCGACGCGCCGCAAGTGCCCGGCCGGCTCGAACCCGAGGCGCTTGTGTAGGGCCACGCTCGCGGGCTGGCCGGCGTCGATCAGGGCGAGGACGGACCGGTGGCCGATGGCTCGCGCCCGGTCGAGCAGGTCGGCCAGCAGCAGCCGGCCGACGCCGCGCCCGAGGGCGTCGGGGCGCAGGTACACCGAGTCCTCGACCGTGAACCGATACGCGCTGCGGGGGTGGAACGGGGACAGCGACGCCCAGCCGATTACCCCGTCGGCGGTGTCGACGGCCACCGTCACCGGGTGGGCGAGGCCGTGCCGGGCGTACCACGCGATCCTGGTGTCCAGCGGGTCGGGCTCTTCCTGGTAGGTAGCCGTCGAGTGCAGGACGTAGTGGTTATAGATGTCGTTGATCGC
>JAQGHJ010000728.1 GCA_028288905.1 Phycisphaerales bacterium
GGGAGCGTCGTCGGCTGACTCGCCGCCGGGGTGACGGGCGCCGTCGCCGCCCCGGGAGCCGACGCCGCGTCAGGCTGTTCCGGGCTGACCGGCTCGACCGCGTTCTGCCCGCCGTTCCGCTCCTTCATGATCGCCGCCGGCGGCATCGTCGCGGCGTACGGGTCGGCGTTCCGCGGGGCGTCGTCCCACCCGCCGATCACCCCGGCCGCCGCGTCGTACTGGTTCATCGGGGGCAGCCCGAGCAGGCACTCGATCGTCTTGATCGTGCTGACCGTGTTCTGGAACGTGTGGTCGATCGTCCCCTTCTTCATCCACGGGCTGATCACGTAGCACGTCGACCGGTGGGCGTCGACGTGGTCGGGGCCGTTCTGGGCGTCGTCCTCGATGATCACGATCGCGCACTTGGCCCAGATCGGGCTGCGGCTGACGGCCTCGACGAGCTGCCCGACGCCGTAGTCGTTGTCCGCCACCATGCACCGGGGGGACGGCTTACCGGGGTTCGCCCCGATCGTGTGGTCGTTGCCCATGCGGACGAGCGTCAGGTTCGGCACCGCCTTGCCCGACGGGTCCTTCGCCAGCATCAGGTCGAACTCCCGCTTCCACTCGCTGTACCGGCTCGGCATCTTCCGCGGGCCGAACCCGGAAGTCGGCCACAGGTAGGCCGGGTCCTTGAACCGCTCGGCGTACGCCCGCGGGGCGTCGGAGTCCGGGTAGTTCAAGTCGAACCGGCGGTAGTCGACGTTGGTGACCCCGTCCAGGTCCCGCCCGCCGGGCCGCAGGCCGGCCGTGGACGGTTGGTTGTCCGGGATCACGGTCCGGCCGTGCTCGACGACCCCGCTGTGGACGAACATGCCGTAGTTCCGGACCGTCAGCCCGGCCTTGCGGGCCTGGTCCCACAGGTGCCCGCCGGGGGCGGCGGCCACGTCCGTTACGGCCGGGCCGCCCTCCTTAAACCGCGGGTCGTCGCTCATCCGCTTGCCGTCCGGGCCGGTGGCCGGGAACCCGCCGGTCGGATAGTTGTTGTTCGTCCCCTCGTAGTCGAAGACGCGCCCCCGGCCGCTGTACTGGTACGGCACGTTCCGGACCGTGTACTCGTTCGCCTGCGCCTGGGTGCTCCAGGTCCAGCCGTCGCCCGACACCTCGCCGGAATCGTAGAAGTTGTCGAGCAGCACGAACCGCTCGGCCAGCGCGTGCAGGTTCGGCGTGACGGCCCGGCCGAACAAACAGCGGTTCGGGTCGCCGTTGCCCTGTGGCAGGTCGCCGAGCACGTGGTCGTAGGTCCGGTTCTCCTTCACGACGTAGATCACGTGCTCGATCTTGCCGGCCTTGAGCCCGATGCCCGCCAGCGGGTTGGCCGCTCCGAGGTGCTTGGCCGTCAGGTGGCTGTTCTCCAGCGCCGCCAGCGTCAGCTGCTTCAGATCGGCCTTGTTCGGCACCGGCAGCCGCCAGAGCGTCCCCTCGTACAGCGTCAGCGGGGACAGGACCGACTTCGTCCCCTTCTTGAAGTCGTGCGGGATTCGCGCGAGGTCGCCCTTGGCGTTCGTCACCAGTAGCGTGTTCCCGGCCCGGGCGACGGCCGTCGGGTACCAGCCGGTCGGGACGTAGCCCTCCAGCTCCGGCCCGGCCGCCTCGGCCAGGTCGATCACGGCGACCGCGTTCATGTCGCCGAGGGCGACGTACAGCATCTTCTCGTTCGCCGACAGGGCCAGGCCGAGCGGCGTCGCCCCGGCCAGGTCCTGCGCCACCTGCGGGCGGAGCAGGATCGTGTGTGCGACCTTGTCCGTGGCGGTGTCGACGACGGACACGGTGTCGCTGTGGGCGTTGGCGACGAACAGCCGGGCCCGGGCCTTGTCCAGCAGCAGCCCGACCGGGTGGCTGCCGGTGGCGATCGTGGCGCGGGGCTTGATGGCGGCCGGGTCGGACGCGTCGAGGGCGTACACCGCGTCGTCCCGCTGGCTGCCGACGTACAGCCGGCTGCCGTCGTCGTTGACGGCGACGGCCAGCGGGTAGTTGGACAGCCCGGCGTCCGTCTTGAACGCGTACCGCCCGAGCTCGGCCCCGCTGGCCGCGTCGTGGACGCTGACGGACGCGGGGAACCCGAGTCCCGCCTTGTCCGCCGGCCGGGGCTCGTTGTGGGCGACGTACAGCCGGCCCTTGGCGTCGACCGCCAGCCCGGCCGGAGACGCCTGCGGGCCGGTCTTGATCTGCCGGACGCGGGCGAGCGACCCGTCGCCCTTCAGCGTCAGCACGGCGACGGTGCCGGCCGCCCCCTGGGCGGCGTACAGCGTTTTGTCCGGGCCGAAGGCCAGGCCGTAGTACAGCCCGTTCTCCTTGTGCTCGGGCGTGGACGGATAGTCGATGACGCCGGTCTGCTGCCCGTCGGCGACACGGATGACGGTCAGCCGCTCGCGGTACCCGGCCCCGGTGGTGACGGCGTACTTGCCGTCGGGGCTGAGCAGCAGGTTCACCGGCAGGCTGCCGACGCCGTGCGAGGCCCCGGCGGTGGCCGGCGGGGCCGCGATGTGCCGGCCGGTGCTCAGCGGCGGGTCGGTTCGACCGCCGGCGTCGGCACCGGGGCCGCCGACGCCGACCGGACGGGTCGCCGGGGCGTCCGCCCGACAGCCGACGGAATAAGTCGCCGCCAGCGCGGCGAGGAACGCGGCGGCGCGGAGGGTTGCGAACGATCGGGGGCCGGGGGTGGGATGGGGCATGGGAGCAGGGTCGGGACGAGCGGGACGGGTTCGGGGCGTACCACTGGTACAGCCCAACCGGCCTCCGCGTTACGGTCCCGCGCGAGAACGGACGTTGGGCTAACGCGGGGGCGGGGGCGGCACCACGGGCGGCAGATCCGTCACCGCGGCCGCACGAGCATCTGCTCGACCACGGCCCGGCCGGGCAGGTTCACGCACAGCATGACGCAGTCGGCCATGTCCTCGGGCTGGAGCATCTTCGCCCGAGCCTCCATCGGCGGCGGGACCGGCCGCTTGTCCAGCAGCGGGGTAGCGAACTCGCCGGGGAAGATCGCGCACGCCCGGACGCCGTTCGCCCGCTCCTCGACGTTGATCGACTGCGTCAGCCCGCTCAACCCGAACTTGCTGGCAACGTACGCGGCCCCGGCCTTGGCATTCGCGAGCATGCCGGCGTCCGACACGATGTTCACGATCGTCCCCTTGCCCCGTTTGCGCATCGTGGGCAAGACGCCAAGGGTGAAGTAAGCCGCCCCGGCCAAGTTGGTCGCGATGACCGCGTCGAAGTCGGCGGCTGACAGCACGTCCAGCCCGCGCTTGGGGATGTTCGTGCCGGCCGAGTTGACCAGCGCGCCGACGGTGCCGCGGAGGGCCGCGACGGCGGCGGCAACGGTCCGCTCGGCGGCCGCGGCGTCGCCGATGTCGCACGGGAACACGTGCACGTTGCCGGCCGTCGAGCCGGCCAGCCGCTTCGTCTCCTCCAGCCCGGCCGGCGTCCGGCCGACGACGGCGACGGTCCACCCCTCCCCCGCCATCCGCAGCGCCACCGCCCGCCCGACCCCGCTGCCCGCCCCGGTCACGATCGCCGTCTTATCCACGCGTCGGCCTCCGAAAGGGTATGTCCCGTTTGCTCTGCGCTTGCCCGGACCGGGTTCACCACGGAGGGGCGGAGACACGGAGGTGTTTCCGAAGCGCCGGCCGGTTCTGTCAGCCGGCGCCTCGGGCAGACCTCCGTGTCTCCGCGCCTCCGTGGTGAGCTAAACGTCAAAAAGCCGCCCGGCGTCACCCTACCAGCGGCACGTCCACCCACCGGCCCTCGGCGGCGGACGCAATCGCGGCGTCCATCACCGCCTGCACGCGGGCCCCGTCCCACAGGCTCGGCACGCACGGCCGGTTCTCGCGGATCGCGGCGACGAACTCGTAATCTTGGTCGTACCGGAACGTGGCCACCGGGTCGCCCTGCCCCGGGTCGCGCGGGCTGCCGGGGTACACGAGGAACTCCTTCGGCACCGCGACCGTCTCCAGGTCCTTCGCGCCCTTCCGCCCGACCCGCAGTTCCAGCGGCTTCTGGGTGGTGAATGCCAGTGACCCGTCGGGGCCGTTCACCTCGGCGAGGTCCTGGCCGTAGTGCCCCTCGCCCCGGCCGGTGGCGAGCTTCGTGCTCTCCAGCACCCCGGTCGCCCCGGTCGCGTACCGGGCCAGGATCGCCACCCAGTCGTCCAGGTCCGACGCCGACCCGCCGGCCCGCGTGTCGAGGAACCGCTGCTGGTCCGACACGAGCTTGGCGACCGGTCCGACCAAAAAGTGCCCGTAATCGATCCGGTGGGCGAGCATGTCGCCGAGCTCGCCGGACCCGGCCAGCTTCTTCACCTGCCGCCAGCCGAGGTTGCGGTCGCCCCAGTCCTGGAACCGCTGGGCCCGGAAGTGGTACGGCTGCCCGAGGTCGCCCCGCTTCACCAGGTGCGTCATGTACCGCATGGCCGGGACGAACCGGTACGTGAACGCGGTCATGTGCCGCACCCCGGCCGCGTCGCACGCCTCGGCCATCCGGACGGCCTCGGTGAAGGTCATCGCGATCGGCTTCTCGCACAGCACGTGCTTGCCGGCCTTGGCCGCGGCGAGCGTGATCGGGCCGTGCAAGAAGTTCGGCGTCGCGACCACGACCGCGTGTACATCGTCCCGGGCGATCAGCTCGTGCCAGTCCGCGTGGGTCGCGGCGATGCCGGTCTGCTGGCTCGCCCGGGCCAGCACGTCAGGGTTGCTGTCGCACAGCGCGACGACGCGGGTGTCCGGGCACAGGGCGAACCCGGGCAGGTGGTTGGCCAGCGCGATGCCGCCGCTGCCGATGATGCCGACGCCGAGGGTGCTCAAGGGGGTCTCCTTCCGCCGCGAGTAAAATCGCGGGTACTCTAGCGGGCGGGATGGAAAAGCCAACGGCCGCCAGTGTCTCCCCGCCGCTCCCGCCGCCACTTCCCCCGTTGTCGG
>JAQGHJ010000785.1 GCA_028288905.1 Phycisphaerales bacterium
TGGACCTGATCGTCCGCGGGTTCTGCACGCGGCGGCCGGGGGTGCCGGGGCTGAGCGAGAACATTTCGGTCCTGAGCGTGATCGGGCGGTTTTTGGAGCACAGCCGGGTGTTCTACTTCAGGAACGCGGCCGTCGACCCGGCGGACGGGGAGTTCTACATCGGGTCGGCCGACTGGATGTACCGGAACCTGCAGGCCCGGGTGGAGGCGACGGCGCCGGTCGAGCGGCCGCCGCACCGCCGGCGGCTGTGGGAACTGCTGCAGGTGCTGCTGAACGACCGCCGCCAGGGCTGGGACCTGCAGCCGGACGGCACGTACGTCCAGCGGACGCCGGCCGACCCGGCGACCGAGATCGGCACGCACCAGACGCTGATGAACCTGACCCGAGCCGCCGTCGCGAAGGCGGCGGCGACAGGGGACGCCGCGTGCGCGGGGTGAGGGGGTGGCGAGGGCGAGAGCGGCACCGCGTTTCGAGCTTCGCCCCGTCGGGCCACGAATCCGTTTGGTCGCGGCCGCCCTGACCGATATCATCCGCCGGTCCGTGACGGGCCGGGGGCCGGTCCGTCGGCGTCGGGGGGAATCTGCCGGAGTCACCACTCGTGAAAACATCGAGCCGTTTGGCATGGACCCAGGTCGGTTGCCTCGCGCTGGTTGCGGGCCGGCCCGCGCCCGCCGCGGACGCCGACCCGATCGCGGCCGCGAAGCTGACGAAGGTCGGCACGACCCTCGTGCTGCCGGACGAGACGGAGGTGCTGGACGGGGTGAAGGCGCTCCGCCTGACCAAGGCCGCCGCCGACAAAGAGGTGAAGGCCCGGAAGGTGATCGACGCCAAGGTGGCCGAGAAGCGGAAGGTGATCACGGACTCCGAGAAGGAGTACCGGGACTTGGAGACGAAGCTCCCGCTGATCACCAAGGTGGACATCCACAACCGCATGATCACGCGAATGAACCGGCTGTTCGCCGACCACAAGCTGGCGATGGCCGCGATCAAGGAACTGGACGAGCAGGCGGACAAGTCGAGCACGACGAGCAAAACGAAGTACATCGACGAACTGGCCGCGCTGGCGTCCAAGGCCGGGGCGGTGTCGGCCCGGTACACCGCACTGGCGGCCGACGCCGGGGTGAAGGCGGCCGTCGCCAAAGCGCCGTCAGGGCCCGGCGGGGCGAAGGTGACGCTCGGCCCGTCGGCCGAATTCGCCGCGGCCGCCGCCGACCTGACGAAGTGGGCGTCGGAGGTCGAGTCGGAGACGATCCCGCTCCGCACCCGGGGCGGCACCCGGCAGGTCGAGGTGCTGCTGAACGGCGAAAAGTTCGGGATGATCCTCGACACCGGGGCCAGCATGATCACGTTGCCGTGGGATGTGGCCGGGAAGCTGGAGATGACCCCCACCGAGCGGGACGAGACGATCCAGTTGAGGCTCGCGGACGGGGCGGTGATCGAGGGGAAGCTGATGTCCCTGAAGTCGGTGCGGGTCGGCCGGTTCACGGTCAAGGACGTGACCTGCGTCGTGCTCCAAAAGGGGCTGCCCGACCCGCCGCTGCTGCTGGGCAATTCGTTCCTGAACCAGTTCATCGTGAAGGTAGACTCGGGCAAGAACGAGCTGCACCTGACCGAGTTGAGCCCCGGCACGGCGTCGAAGCCGCAGCCGGCCGCCCCGGCCGCGTCCGCCGGCGGGGCCAAACCGCCGGTGAAGCCCGTGACGCCGGTCAAGTGACGATAGGTTCAGACGTTGACTCCCCGTGGCACAGGCGTCCCGCCCATGCTCGTCCCCCCAAGACGGCGGGGAGGCTGAACCTCGGAACATCCCTCCGCCTCGACACGCCCAGCATGGGCGGGACGCCCATGCCGCGGGGGCATCGCCCGGCACACCGACCGGGTGATCAACGCAGGAACAACCGGTACGCCGGGTTCGCCGTCTCCTCGGTGCACGGGTACCCCGCGGCGTCGACGAACGCACGGAACGCGGCCTCCTCGCCGGCGGGCACCTGGATGCCGATCAGGATTCGGCCGTAGTCCGCCCCCTGGTTGCGATAGTGGAAGAGGCTGATATTCCAGTCCGCGCGCATGCCGGATAGGAACCGCATGAGCGCCCCGGTCCGCTCGGGGAAGTCGAACCGGAACAACCGCTCATCGCGGGCGAGCAGGCTGCGGCCGCCGACCATGTGCCTCACGTGCTGTTTGGACAGCTCGTCCCCGGTCAGGTCGACCGCGGCGAAACCATGGCCGGCCAGGGCGGCGGCGATGGCGGCCGGCTCGCCCGGACCTGTGGTGGCCAAGCCGACGAACACGTGCGCCTCCCGCTCGTCGGACATGCGGTAGTTGAACTCCGTCACGCTCCGCGGGCCGATCACCTCGCACAACCGCCGGAAGCTACCCCGCTGCTCGGGGATCGTGACGGCGAACAGGGCCTCCCGCTCCTCGCCGACCTCCGCCCGCTCGGCGACGAACCGGAGCCGGTCGAAGTTCATGTTCGCCCCGCACGCGACGGCCACCAGCGTCCGACCTGACAGCCCGTGCCGGGCGGCGTACTGCTTCAGCCCGGCGACGCTCAGCGCCCCGGCCGGCTCGAGGATGCTGCGGGTGTCTTCGAACACGTCCTTGATCGCGGCGCAGACCGCGTCGGTATCGACGACGACGAACGCGTCGACCAAGGTACGGGCCAGGCGGAACGTCTCCTCCCCCACCCGCTTGACGGCCGTCCCGTCTGAGAACAGGCCGACGTCGGCCAGCGACACCCGCTCGCCCGCCCGGACCGACCGGGCCATCGCGTCCGAGTCGGCCGCCTGCACGCCGATCACCTTGATCTCGGGCCGGACCGCCTTCACGTACGCCGCCACGCCGGCGACCAGCCCGCCGCCGCCGACGGCGACGAAGATCGCGTCGATCGGGTGCTGGTGTTGGCGGAGGATCTCCATGCCGATCGTCCCCTGGCCCGCGATCACGTCCGGGTCGTCGAACGGGTGGACGAACGTGATGTCGCCCGCCCGCCCGAGTTCCAGGGCGCGGACGTAGGCGTCGGAGTAGCTGTCCCCGTGCAGGACCACCTCCGCGCCCAGCGCGACGACTGCGTCGACCTTCAGCGTCGGGGTCGTCACCGGCATGACGACGGTGGCGCGGCAGCCGAGCCGGCGGGCGCTGAGCGCGACGCCCTGTGCGTGGTTGCCGGCCGACGCGCAGATCACGCCCCGGGCGAGCCGGTCCGGCGGCAGCCGGGCCATCTTGTTGTACGCGCCGCGGAGCTTGAAGCTGAACACCGGCTGCGCGTCCTCCCGCTTCAGCCAGACCCGGTTGTCGAGGCGGGCGGACAGCTTCGGCGCGAGCTCCAGCGGCGTCTCGATTGCCACGTCGTAGACGCGGGCGGTGAGGATCTTCTGGAGGTAGTCGGAGAGGCCGAGGGGGATGTCGGCGGCTTCGGTGTCGGATGTGTTCTTG
>JAQGHJ010000796.1 GCA_028288905.1 Phycisphaerales bacterium
CGGAGCGGCCGACGTCGGCCGCTCCGCGGTTTCGCGGCGTTCATGTTCGGTGCGGCAGGCGTTCACAACCGCCGCCCGCTTCCCGCCCGCCTCGGGCTTCACGCCAGGTGCCGCAGCTTCGTCACCCGCCCGTACGGCAGCCACTCGGCCACGTACGCGTCGCCGGATTTCGCCCAGATCGCCCCGTGCGGAGCGACGAACACGCCGGGGATGAGCTTGTCCTTTGGGTACGCGTTCTTCCCCCGGGCGGCCGCGTCCGGGTTGTCGCCGAGGTAGGTGTAGACCTTGTCGTCGCGATCCAGCACCGACACGACCCCGTGCAGCCCGGGGACGAGCAGGTACTCGCCCCGCTGGTCGAAGTGGCACGGGTTCCGGTACGCGGCGGCCGCCGGCTTGACGGCCTTGAGGAACTTGCCGGCCAGGTCGAAGTAGCTGAGCCGTTCGTTCGACCGGTCGGCCACCACGATCTTCGGGCCGCCGGCGGTGTCGCGGGTGTCGCACCAGATGCCGTGCGGGACGTTCAGCTGCCCGTCGCCCGTCCCCTTGCCGCCGAACGTGGCGAGGTACTCGCCGGCGGCCGAGTAGTGGTGGACGTAGCTCTGCCCGTACCCGTCGGCGACGTAGAACGATCCGTCCGTCGGGTGGAACGCGATGTTCGTCGGCACGTATCCGGCGTTCGCCGGCTTGGCCTTGCCGGTCTTGGCGTCCTTCCCCTCTTGGTAGCACAGCTCGCCCTTGGCGTTCTTCGCGTCCTTCGGGTAGTCGAGCGTGAACACTACCTTGCCGTCCAGGTCCGTCTTCACCACCGTGTGCAGCCCGGTGGTGGCCAGGTACAGGAACTCGCCGCCGGCCTCCTTCCGCAACTGCATCCCGTGAGCCCCGGCCCGGTACTCGGCCCCCCACGACTTGATGAACTTGCCGTCGGGGTCGAACACCGCGACCGAGTCCGGGTCCCCCTTCTGGTGGTGGACGAGGATCCGCCCGTCGGCCGCCTCCATGACGGCGTGCGTGTTCCCGAACTTGTAGTTCGCCGGGAGCTGGGCCCAGCCGTCGAGCACCTCGTACCGGTGGGCGTCCCGCCCGGTGACGAGCGGCTTCACCCCGGCCTTGTCGTCGGCACGGAGGAACAGCGGGGCGGCCCCGGCGGCGAACGCGCCGGCCAAGGCATGGGACAAGAACGAGCGGCGGGTGGTCGGCATAAGCTAAGGCTCCCGGAGCGGGTCAGGGGTGAGCCGGCGGCGCGGGATCCCGCGCCGCCGGCTTGATGACCGCCCGCGCGCGACGCCGGCGGTCGACAGCGCGGCTGACGCTGCTACCGCCGGGGGCACGCCCGCGTTGGCGTCACCGCTCCAGGCCGTCCCAGATGCCCTTGGGAAGGATTGGGAAGACCGGGACCGGCCGCTCGATGTAGATCGGGGACAACGCGACCGTGCCGCCGGCCGACTGCCCGGCCAGCGTGACCTGATTGGCCTCGTAGTTCGCCTTGTCCGGCACGGCCGTCCGGGCCGACAGGTCCGACATCAGCACGTTGACCGATTTGCCGTGGACGGCCGTCTGCTCGAACGTCCGGCCCGGGATGCCGACCAGGTCGGCCATGATCGCCTGCCCGCCCTCAAAGTCCTGCAGCCGGATGGCCTGCATCCCGGTCACCATGCTCCCGGAGTTGGCCCCGGCCGGCGCCCACTGGGCCGCCTCGATCGGGCGGGACGTGTACCCGATGTACACCGCGCCGGTGCCGGGACTAGCGGACCCCGGCCACGGGTTCTCCGACGTGTTGTACTTGTACCGGTCCTCCTGCTGGCTGGGGCAGTAGAACGTCTCGGGCGCGTCCATCAGCTTGCTCTTGAACAGCTTGCCGAACAGCGGGAACTTGTCGTCCGAGCTGCGGACGAGGTTCCCCCAGTACGGGTGGTCCTGGATGTACCCGAGCGGGACCGCGCCACGGTTGTTCGACGCGTACACCTGACACGTCTGCCCGACGCTCCGCAGGTTGCCGAGGCAGACCGTCGCCTTGGCCCGTTCCCGGGCCTTGCTCAGCGTCGGCAGCAGGATGCCGACCATGACCGCGATGATGCCGATGACGACGAGCAGCTCGACGAGCGTGAAGGCGGCGGGCCGCCCGGCGGTGTGACGCAGACGACGACGCATCGGGATCCTCCTGGGAGCGGGGACGGGCGGGGCCGTCGGGAAACCGGCCGGCTCGGGGAACGGCGGTCGGAAACGGGCCGGCCGAACAGAGCACGTAAGCAGACCCTCCCGCGCCGCGCCGGTCAAGGGGGAACCGGCCGCTCGGGGCGGTCCGTCCGCGGCCGGCACCCCGCCGCCGGAAGGGAGGCGTCGAACCGGTCGGCACATCGAGCCGACGCGGCAGCGCGAGCCGGCCCGGACAGTTATACGTCGTGTCCCCCTCCCGCGCCGACGACCGCCGGATCAACCCCGTTCCCACAGCCGGACGAAGGCCGGCCGACGCCGGCCGGGCGCGCAAGCTGTCGGAGAAACGGGTTCGACTCGTGCCGGTTCACCGGTGATATGCCGGCCTTACCGCCGGGGCGAACCGAGCCAAAGACGGTCGGCCGCCGGACACCGGGGACGGGGCTGCTCGAGGGTGTGCTCCGATCCGGCCGTCGCGCCGGGCTAGTTCTTGCGGGCCACGGCCCGTCCGATGCCGTAACGACAAGTCCGACCCGATTCCGATGCCAACGATTGCGCCCCGAAAGACCATATGGTCAGTCGCTATCCTGAGCGTCCCGCCCCAAGGGCCTCGGCGGGCGGCGGGTCAAAACTTCGCCTCGACGCTGTTCAGCACGTCGTTGGCGTCCCCGCGCCACTTGTCCTTCCCGCCGCCGCCGCTGAGGAAGTCCTTCGTCTTGTCGGCGGCGTAGAACTCGTCGTCCCCGTCGTCCCCGTACAGCGCGTCCGCGCCCGCGCCGCCGACGAGGACGTCGTTGCCGCCGCCGCCGCGAATGTAGTCGTTGCCGCCGCGGCCGTCGATGTAGTTCGCCCCGCTCGTGCCGTAGATGAAGTCGTCCCCCTGCCCGCCGAGGTACGACTCGAAGCCGCGGAGCGACACGTCCCCCTCATGGTTTACCAGCGTCGGCGGGTACCCGGTGCCCGGGCCGTACGCGCCCGTCCCGCCGAGGGACTCGTCCCGGATCAACAGCCCGCCCTTGACGGCCCCGAAGTCGATCGTGTCGTACCCGCCCTCCCCGTCCAGGCCGTTGTCGTTCAGCCCGGACGGCAGGACGCGGATCGTGTCGTTGCCGGCCCCGGCGTACGCCCCGGACTGCGACCCGGACACGTAGATCACGTCGTTCCCGGCCATGCCAAAGGCGGTGCTGGCGACGCCCTCAAGGTAGATGGTGTCGGGCCCGCTGCCGCCCTGGATCCGGTCGCCGGCGTTGATCGTGGCCGTGCCGCTGTGGATCTCCGACGGGATCTTGACGGTCGGGTCGAGCGTGACCTCGTCCGACCCGGACCCGACCCGGATCACGACCCGCTTCACCTTCGCGGCCGGGTACGCGGTGGTCGCCCCGTTCAGGGTGACGACGAACTGCTGGTTCGCCACCTTGGCGGTAACGATATCGGTGCCGGCGGCAGAGTCGCCGGCCGGTTGCTCGGTCCCGACGACCGTCACCACGCCGGTGGCACTGTTGAACG
>JAQGHJ010000798.1 GCA_028288905.1 Phycisphaerales bacterium
GGCTGTTGGCCACCTGGGCGACGGTGGCGAACACGTCGTGCATCGCCGGCGAGTCCCCGATGATGTTCTCGAACCGGAACCGGTCGCGGATCTGGGCCCGGAGCTGAGCGTTCTCCTCGATCAGCTCTTCCTTCTGCCGCAGGATGATCCGGTTCAGGTGGATCGTCTGTGCGAGGAACGCCGCGATGATGTCGATCAGCCGGGCGTCGCTGCGAAGCTGCTCGTCCGACTCGTACGGCTTGTCGATCGACAACGCGGCGGCCGTCCGGCCCTCGATCTTGATCGGCACGCAGATGAAGCTGACCGGCCCGGCCTCGTGCCCGAGCCGGCCCGTGCGGTTCAGGAAGTCCGGCTCGTTCCGCAGGTCGGGGATGATCCGCGCCCGGCCGGTCGCGACGACGTTCCCGGTGATCCCCTCGCCGAGCGCGTACTTGCCCCGATCGATCTCGTCCGGCGTCAGCCCGACCGCCGCTTCGGTGCGCAGGCGACCAGTCGACTCGTCGAGCACCACCAACGCCCCACGGTGCATGTTCGCCTTCTCGGAAACCAGTTGCATCACCTTGGCGAACCCCTCACGCATATCGAGGGTGGAGGACAAGATGTGGCCGATTTCCGTAAGGATCGACAGTTCGTAATCGGTGCGGTGTTCGGTCGCTTGGTTCATGAGCGGTCCGCCGGCTGGCGTGCCTCAATCGTACGCAAGCCGGAAGCCCGTCGCAAATTAAACCGCCGCTGTCCCCGAGCCCCGATTAGTTTTTGCACGGCACGTGTTTAATCGTGAATTTTAAGGGTTTTCGGAAATTCGAGCGTTCGCGATGACCCCCGACTAGGGAGAACCCGCGTGTGCGAAAGCTGCCCAGTCAACGGCATCGACAGACGCAATGAGATCGGGTGGCAAGAATCCGTGTTCAAGGACCGTGTCGGGAACGGTAGCTAGCACCTGGGTCTTGCCCCAGCGTTCAATGGCAGCCAGGTTCGTTTCCTCGGCGACGCTCGCGCCGTCGGTCCGGTAGCGGTTGATGACGACGCCAGCGACCCGGACGCCCGCGGAACGGAGGGCGTTCAACGTCAACAGCGTGTGGTTGATTGTCCCCAGCCCCGGCCGGGCCACGACGACGGCCGGCAGCGCCAGCCACCGGGCCACGTCCAGGACGGTGTGGCCGGTCGCGTCCATCGGCACCATCACCCCGCCCACGCCCTCGACGACCATGACGTCGCTGCCGGCCGACATCAGCCGGACGGACCGGTCGATGGCGGGCCAGTCCAGCGGCTGCTTCGCCCGCTGGGCCGCGACGGCCGGGGCGAGCGGCTCGGCATACCGCTGCGGGCAGATCAGGTCGAGCGGGAACCGGGCGTCGGCACACCGGGCGAGGAACTCCGCGTCCTCGCTGACCAGCCCCTCCCGCCGCCGCACGCACCCGGTCGCCGCCGGCTTAAGTACCGCCACCCGTGCCCCCCGACGCCGGAACCAGTCGGCGATCAGCCCGGCGACGACCGTCTTGCCGACGTCGGTGTCCGTGCCGGTGACGAATAGGCCGGGGATGGGGACGGGGGCAAGCATCACGGGATCGTAGCATCGCCGAGAGCAGGGCTTCTGTGCGTCGCCGGCACCCGGTCTAGCACCACCCCAAATGCTGCCCCGAGCACGTAACACGCTAAGTCGTGCCAGTAGAACGTCCGCCCCAACAGGAACCCGAAGGGCTGGACCTTGCGAACCGCGTCGAGCCAAGGGGCTTGGTACAGCTTCAGGAACTCGATCGCGAACGTGACCGCGACCGCCGTCCCGAACGCGACGGCCGGGCGGGTTCGCGGGGCGAGCAGGACGATCCACAGGTAGAACATCGTGGCGAACAGGACGTCGCCGACCTCCTTCGTGGCCCACGGCAGGCGGCCGGCCGGGGTGCGGGAGAACAGGCCGAGGGCGACGACGGCCGCCAGCGCGAGCCCGACGGTCAGGCGGGATCGCGCGGGGTGCCGTTGGTGGGGCCGGCTCGCCGTCGTTACTTCGCCTTCCGATGCCGGGTGGTGGTAAGCGGGCAACATTTCCCCGATCGTCAGAAGAAGTTCGTTCCGATGTGGGACATCGGCCGTTCCCTCGTGGAACGGGTTTCCAACCCGTGCGGCGTGTACCCACGCCGGCATGCGGTACGCCGTCCGGTGCGGCCGGACGGCGTACCCGGCCGGCTGGGCCACCGCGCCTGGACCGGCCGACTACCGCCCGGGTGCGTGGGTAAATGCACCCACGGGTTGGAAACCCGTGCCACGGTGAGGCGGCCGGTCCGTCTTCGTCACAGCCCCGCGATCTCCGCCGCCACCGCGTCGACGATCGTCCGCAGGTCGTCCTCGCCCATGGCCGGCGGCGGCATCAGCACGACCACGACGCCGAGCGGGCGGACGATGACGCCGCGGGCCCGGCACCGCAGGCACACCTCGGCACCGACCCGCAGCCGGGGGTCGTACGGGGCCTTCGTCGCCTTGTCCCCGACGAGTTCGATCCCGACCATGAACCCGAGCTGCCGCACCTCGCCGACGTGCGGCAGGTCCTTCAGCGGCTGGAGCATGTGCCAAAGCGATCCAGCCGCCTTCGCCACGTGGTCAACGAGCTTGTTCCGCTCGAACAGGTCGAGCGACGCGAGGGCGGCGGCGCAGGCGAGCGGGTTCCCGGTGTACGTGTGACCGTGATAGAACGTCCGGCCATCCCACGGGTCGCCGAGGAAGGCGTCGAAGATCTTCTGGCTCGCGAACGTGGCCGCCAGCGGCAGGTACCCGCCGGTCAGCCCCTTCGCCACGCACATCAGGTCCGGCCGCACCCGCTCCTGCTCACAGGCGAACATCGTCCCGGTCCGCCCGAACCCGACCGCCACCTCGTCGGCGATCAGCAGCGCGCCGTACTCCTTCGTCAGCCGGGCGACCTCGGCCAAAAACCCTGGCGGCTGGACGATGATCCCGCCCGCCCCCTGCACCATCGGCTCAATGCAGACGGCCGCGATCTTCGGCCCGTGCCGCTCCAGGATCGCCTTCAGCTCCCGCAGGCAGTGCTGCTTCACGAACTCGGGCTTCTCGTCCTCCGACGCCCCCTCGAGGTCGTACTGGTACACGTACGGCGTCGGGGCGAAGTGGACCGGGAACAGCATCGGGAAGTACGGTCGGTGGAACGCCGGAATCCGGCCGACGCTCATCGCCCCGACCGTGTCGCCGTGGTACGCCTCGGCGAACCCGACGAACTCGTTCCGTTCGGGGCGGCCGACGTTGTGCCAGTACTGGGCCGCCAGCTTGAACGCGACCTCGGTCGCCGTCGCCCCCGCGTCTGAATAGAACACCTTCGCCAGGCTCGACGGCACGACGGCCATCAGCCGCTCGGCCAGCAGGGCGGCCGGCTCGTTCGCCAGCCCGAGCATCGTCGTGTGGGCGACCCGGTCGAGCTGCCGGCGGACGGCGTCGTCGATCTCCGGCACCCGGTGCCCGTGGACGTTGCACCACAGGCTGGACACGCCGTCGAGGTACCGCCGCCCGTCCGAGTCGATCAGGTGCATGCCCTCGGCCGCCGTGATGACGAGCGGGTCGGATTCGAGCCACAGCTTCATCGGGGCGAACGGGTGCCAGACGTACTGCTTGTCGAGCCGGCGGAGGTCCTGCGTGGAGTGCTGCTTTTGGGCGACGGTGAACACGGCGGCGGAGGGTACGGGGGGCGAGTGCGGATGCAAGGCGGAACGGCGGGAAGGTGTGGGGAGTGTGAGGACCAGAGGGTGAAGGTCGGAGCCGGCGGCGCGTGCGATCGTGGTGAGAACGCCTTCGCGTGTACGCGGTGCACGCAGAACCGCCCAGGGATGTCATCCTGAGCGGAGCAAAGGACCCCTCGTCCACCGTGCGGCCGGGCCGGCAGGTCAGGACCCCTGGATTGTGAATGGGTGGCACGTCCGCTGGTGCTCGGCGGCATGCCACCCTTTCCCATTCCACGGTCCCGTACCGCTGACGTGGTTGCGCGGTGGACGAGGGGTCCTTCGCTCCGCTCAGGATGACATCCGTGGGCGGGTCATTTGTGTCGCGGCAGCTTACAGCGGCTTCGGGTACGCAGTTATCCCCCCTGCCCCGGCTCCGGCCCCGCAGCGTTCACGTACAATCGATGTGTGCCCGGCCCCACCTCCGAAGCGAACCGCCCTCTGACGTCCGCCCCGTTCCTCCCCCGCCGCCTCGCGGCTTCGGCGGTCGACGTGGCGTTGATGTTCGCGACGGCGGCGCTGTGGTGGCACTGGTCGGAGTGGGCGCACTACACGGGCACTTTCGGTCGGCGGTGGCCGTGGACGGTGGCGATGCCGGTGATGACGCTCGTGCCGGTCACGCTGATGTGGCTGGAGGCGGTGTCCGGCCGTGGGGCTGGGAAGGGCGTGACCGGCCTCCGGGTGGCGTCCGCCGCCGGCGGCCGGGCGGGGCTCGGTCGGCGGCTCGCCCGGGCCGCGCTGAAGTGGTCGCCGGTGTGGGTCGGGCCGGCGGTCTGGATCGCCGACGCCTACACCGCCGGCAGCCGGGCGGACGACTTCACGAACGACCACCTGCTGCCGGCCGTCAACGCCTGGGCCGACGCGGCCGCGACCGCCCGCCCGCTCGTCTGGACGCTTGGCGTCATGCTCCGCGGCATCAACTGGGGCGTGTGGCTGCTGGCCGCCCTCGCCGTCGGGCAGGCGGCCGTGCTGCTGCCGGGCCGGCGCAGCCTGCTCGACCGCCTCTGCGGTACCCGCGTCGTGCGGCGCACCTGACGGGTGGAGCACGTCCACGACCGCCCCGCCTCACGAGCGCGGCGTCAGGTGGTGAGGACGACGGGGTCCCCTACCTTCAGCCGTAGCGCGTCGGCGGCCGACCCCTCCCGCACGGCGATCTCCAGCAGCCCGCTGCTGCCGACGAGGGCGAGCGGCTCGCCCAAGGCGACGTCGCCGTACGTCCGCCGGACCGGTCCGACACTTCGACCATTCACACTCACCCCGCCGACGCCGGTCAGCAGCCCGGCCGGCACGTTCGTCGTCGCGTTGCCGTAATGGTCGACGT
>JAQGHJ010000816.1 GCA_028288905.1 Phycisphaerales bacterium
GCCGCTCGTCCAGGAACCGCAGCACGTCCGCGGACGTGCCCGGGTCGCCCGTCCGGTTCCACCGGGCCTCGAAGTCCCGGACGGACAACTCGTTCCGCACCCGCTCCACGGCCCGGCCGGCGCAGCCGAGCGCCAGGAACACGGTCAGCAGGACCCGCCAGGGGCCGAGGGCGGTGAGCAGTCGCTTGACCACGGTGGCGGCATCTTACCGAGGACGGCTCGGGCGGGCTGTCAGGCGGCCGCGGCGAGCGGGTCGCCGGAGACGGGCGTCCCAACCGACCCCTCGGCCGCCGCCCGCGTGGCCCGCGCGTCCGCCGCCCGCGTCGCCGGGAACCCGGCCGAGGCCCGCAGGAACTCCGCGTGCCGTGGGTGGGCCGAGCCAACGTGGTACTTCTTGCTCATCGCCTTCCCGCCCCACGCCCCGACGTTGTACCCCGCGTCGAAGCACGCGATCAGCCCGGCCGCCTCCAGCACCCGCTTGGCCGCCACCAGCTTGTTCGTGCCCGGGGACGGGCCGCGGTACTCGCCGGCCGCCTTCAGCGTCTTGAACATCGCCCGCAGCGACTCGGTCCCGCACGTCCACTGGTCCCGCGGGTCGGCCCGGCGGTCGAACGAGCCCTTGGTCACCGTGTAGAGGACGACGGCCAGCGCCTCGGCCGGAAGCCTGCCCGACCAGTCGTCGGCCACGACCTCCCCGCTCCGGCGGGCCACCCGCTCGACCCGGAAGGTCGCCGGCGTGCAGTGGGCCTCGACCGCCCGCACCAGGGCCTCCCGCGCCGCCGACCAGGCCGGGCCGCCGCCCCCGCCCGCCTTGGCTGGGTCGAACACCTTGTGGGCGTACTTCACCGCGTCCCGGGCCCGCCGCCGCCGGTCCGCGTCGCACGGGCGGTCCGGGTGGTGCCGGGCGTAGTCGGCCAGAAGCTCGTCCAGGGTCGGGACCCGGCCGAGCGCCCGGGCCAGGTCACGGCAGCACGACCGCATCCGCTCCATCGCGTCGCCCCCGGCCGCCCCGTCCGCCGACGTTGGTAAGCATCCTGTATTGGGGGAAGAAGGATTCCCAGGCCCCGTGACCAGCGCTCTCGCGCCGCGCTCGCGTTGCTCGCTGTTCAGGTGCGGCTCGGCGTCCCGGACGATCCGCTCCAGCACGTCGACCCCGAACACCGGCGCGCGCGCCAGACGCTCCAGGTCGGCCCGGCCGTTCGGCAGGCGCGGGACCGACGCGAGCCCGCCCCGCTTCACGACCTGGGCCTCGCGCGGGTCATAAATCGTGTACCGCCCCTTCAACTCGACCTGGGCCCGGAACCCTGCCGCCGGCGCGAGCGCCCGCAGCCCCCGGTGCGCCGCATCGGCCAAGTCGTTGAACGCCTCCGGGCCGAGCCGCCCCGGCTCCCGGTCGAGCAGGACGTGCCCGTGGTGCCCGCGGCGGCTCGGCTCGACGTAGCTGCCGGGGAAGTAGCGGTCGGTCACCCAGGCGGCCAAGGCCGCGGCGTCCGGCTCCCCGTGGTGGGCATCCGTGTCGACGCACAGCATCACCCGCCCGGAATCCGGCCGGGCGACGTAGTGGAGCCGCTCGGCCCCGGCCAGGTGGGCGGTCAGGTCCCGCCGCCACCGTCCGGCGACCCGGCCCGGGTCGAAGTCGCCGGCGGTCAGCTTCCGCCTCAACCACTCGTTGTTGTGCCGGTGGCGGACCCGCTCGATCCGCGGGTCGAAGAACCCGCCCTCCAGCGGGTCGATCAGCGGGTCGAGGAACCGCCAGAAGTCGTGGGCGAGCGGGCGGAGGGCATCGTCGGCGGCAGCGGGGGTCATGGCGCGGGCACGGTACGCCGGGGCGGCAGGCGAATGCCGGCACTGCGGTGTCGTCACCCCGACGTGCAGAACCCCTCCTGCCCGTCCGCCCGCTCGCCCGAATCGACTGGTAGCCCGTAACCACCGGCCGGATTCGGGTTTAGGCCGGCCAGCGGCCCGGTGGCGAACCTTTTCAGCGGGCTCGCCTGGGCCCGGACCTCTCGTACACCACCTGCGGAAGACTTCGCCGCGCCACGTACGAGGGACGCGCGGTACGCCGGTGTCGCGCCTGGCCCTCCCTTGGTCCGCTGTCCTACCCCGTGACCCGCCTCGGGACCGGGGCGACGACCGATGCCGCCTGCCGATCTCGGACGCCCGCCACGGAACCTCCGACGCAGTGGGGCCATTCGCCGGACCGACCTACGTACCCTCCGTCCCGTCGCAAGGGGGATTCACAACCCGCCGTCGGACGACGGCAGAAGGAGGGCCCCGTGGCCCAAGACGTTCGTGACATCTCGTCGGACCTGTCGACCATCCGCACCGCCGCCGCCGCCCTTCACGGGGTGCTGGACCAGGCGACCGCCCAGGTCCGTCACCTGGACGCCCACCTGGCGGGACTCAACCTGGGCGTCCGGTGCGTGCTCGACACCCCGTTCTACGACGACGGGGCCGAGGACGAGGCCGGCCCGCTGGACGTCGATTACCACCTGGCGTACGGCCCGGCTGGCGATGGAACGCCCGGGCTGTGCGTTATGGCCCGGGCAGTCGCGACGGACGAAGACGGG
>JAQGHJ010000848.1 GCA_028288905.1 Phycisphaerales bacterium
CTCTCGCCGGACCCGACGATCGCGAAGATGGTCGGGTGGGCCGACTCGTTCGAGGCCCAGCGGAAGGAATTCGCCGCCGAGCGGAACACCCAGTACGAGAAGGCCGTCGGGGACGTGAAGAAGCTCCAGGCGGCCGGCAAGCTGGACTACGCCCCGGACGCGGCCGCCCGGGCGTTCCTGCTGACGAGCGACAAGAAGGGGTTCCGGACCGAGGCGTGGGTCGACGAGTTGCTCAAGAGCACGGTTGCCCGGGCCGAGGGGTACGAAAAGGGCGAGCAGTGGCTCAAGGCGTTGCGGCTGTACAGCGACCTAGCATCGCTGGAGCCGGCCCAGCCGGTCTGGAAGGAGCGGCTCAAGACCGTCACCCGCCGGGTCCGGCTGCTGGCGCTGTACACGCCGGACCAGCTCAAGAGCGTGCAGGTCGCCGAGGGCAAGGAGCGGGAGTCGGCCGACGAGATCCTCAAGCCGGCCACCCGCCCCGCCGCCGCCACGAAGCCGGCCAACCCGGACGAGGGCGAGAACTTCAAGATCGACTGGCACGAGACGCTCCGCGGCATCCGGATGGACATGCTGTGGGACGCGCTGACCGACGCCAAGACGAACTACTACCGCGACACGAGCTACAAGGACCTCGCCGCCGGCGGGCTGAACGGGCTTAAGACGCTGGCCACCACCCGCGGGCTGGACAAGGCGTTCCCGAAGCTGGGGGACGACGCAAAGCGGCAGGCGTTCGTCGCGTTCCTGACCGAGCGGGTGACGGCGAGCCGTGACGCGGCCGCGGCCACCGAGCAGCTCGTGCTCCGGGACACGCTGACCCAGCTCAAGACCGAGAACGCCCGGACGGTCATGCTGCCGGAGGAGGTGCTGGTCAGCGAGTTCGCCGACGGGGCGTTCGCCGAGCTCGACCCGTTCAGCAACATGATCTGGCCGAGCGACGTCGACGAGTTCCGCAAGAGCACCCAGGGTGAGTTCTTCGGCGTCGGGATCCAGATCCAGAGCGACGACGACGGCAGCCTGAAGGTCGTCAGCCCGCTGGAGGACACCCCGGCGTACAAGGCCGGCATCAAGGCCGGCGACGTGATCACCCACATCAACGGCAAGAACGCCAAGGGGATCTCGACGAACCAGGCGGTGAAGACGATCACCGGCCCGCGGGGCACGAAGGTGACGCTCACCGTCCGCAGCCCGGACGCCACGAGCAAGGACTACGAGATCCGGCGGGACGTGATCAAGGTCGCCAGCATCAAGGGCTACCTGCACAAGGCCGGCGGCGGGTGGGACTACTACCTCGACCCCGAGAACAAGATCGCCTACATCCGGCTGACGAACTTCACGGCCGAGACGGGCAAGGAGCTGGACGCGGCCGTCGCCAAGCTGAACGCGACCGGGGCCAAGGGGATCGTGCTCGACCTGCGGTACAACCCCGGCGGGCTGCTGAGCGCCGCGACGGACGTGTGCGACAAGTTCCTGAGCGACGGCGTGATCGTCAGCACCCGCCCCGACCGCGAGACCGGCAACCCGCCGGAGATCAAGCGGGCGAGCAAGGACGACGACGAGTCGCACCTGCCGCTGGTCGTGCTGGTGAACCAGTACTCGGCCAGCGCGAGCGAGATCGTTTCGGGTGCGCTGAAGGACCTGGACCGGGCGACGATCGTCGGCGAGCGGACGTTCGGGAAGGGCAGCGTGCAGATGCTGTTCCCGCTGAACGACCGGTCGGCCCTGCTGAAGCTGACGACGAGCCACTACTACCTGCCGAAGGGCAAGTGCATCCACCGGGAGGAGAACAGCACGGATTGGGGGGTGGAGCCGGACGTGACGGTCGAGATGACGCCGGAGCAGATGCGGGCGGCGATCGACGCCCGCCAAGACTTGGACGTGCTCCGGGCCGAGGACCAGCGGCCGGCCGCCGACGGCAAGGCCGGGAACGACAAGCTGTCCGGCGGCACCCAGCCGACGGACGGCAAGCCGGCCAAGAAGGACCTGCTGAGCAGCGACCCGCAGCTGTCGGCCGCCGTCCTGCTGCTGCGGCTGAAGCTGGCGGACGCCGAGCCGCGGACGTGAGCGGTGACGGGTTGAGCTAATCGGCCGACGGCGGCCGATCGATAGTGAATACGAAGACGCGGGCCGGGTCCTGATGGACCCGGCCCGCGTCGCGTTCGGCGGTTGCTCGTAGTGCCCGCGGTGCCGGCCGTTCGGGACCCACAACCCCCGCAACTCTCAATCCCCTAGCCCAACGGCCGGCATAGCCGGCCCTACGAAGACCTTGGCTTTCGTTGTCTCCCGAGCCGCTCCGCCCGCCCTACCATTTCGCTTCATGCCCCGCCGCGACGACTCCGCTTGGCAGACGTGTACGTTATGCGAACGGCAGGTCCCGCCGGGCATGGTCACGCTTCACCACCTGACGCCGAAGCAAAAGGGCGGCAAGGCCGAGGACCGGACGCCGGTCTGCCGGCCGTGCCACAAGCAGATCCACGCCGTCTTCGGGAACGCAGACCTGGCCCGCAGCTTCGCGTCGGTCCGGCTGCTGCGGGATGCCCCGCAGCTCCGGTCGTTCCTGAACTGGATTCGGAAGCAGAAGCCGGAGCGGAACTTTCGAACCGTCTTGGCGACTGATCACCCCACGCGTCGCCGGCGGCGGAACAAGTAGCCGGGTCGGACGCCGCCTCTTGTCGGGGAAACGTACCAATAAAATGAGAGAAGCGGTCCGGGCATGGACCGCTTCTCTCGGGTTCGGAGGGGTGCCCCGGGTTGTGGGAGAAAAGGCACCCCTCGCGATGTATCGTGGGCGACGAGCCGCAGGTTAACTCTGCCGTCCGTCACCCTTACGACAAGTTTGACATCGGTTGGTTTGCCTTAGCAGTTTCGATGCCAAGGTGAAGAATCCCTCACCACGTTTCTCCTGCTGCCTAGGCCAAACCGTTACGCACGCGGGCCTTGGTGCGGCCAAAAGTTCTTGCCCTTCCCTTCCGCTCTGCCGAGTCCAGTATCGATCACGTCCGAAAGAACGTCGCGGCCCGTTGTCGCGCTACGACACGAACGCCAAGGCAACCGTGACCCGTCAGACCGCTGGCGGCCGGCTTTTATTCCGTGCCCCCCGCACTAAGATCGCGGCCCTTCAGGAGATCACAGGCATGCGCATTCTCGTCACCGGCGGGGCCGGGTTCATCGGGTCGAACCTGGCCAAGCGGCTGCACGCCGACGGGCACCAGATCGTCGTGCTCGACGACTTCTCGTCCGGCAGCTTCAAGAACCTCGTGGCGTACCCCGGCGACGTCCTGACGCTGGACGTGTCCGACACCCACCTGGCGGCGCTGGAGAAGCTCGGCCCGTTCGACGTCATCTCGCACCAGGCGTCGATCACCGACACGACGGTGCTCGACGAGCGGAAGATGATGCGGAACAACGCCGAGGGGTTCCGCCACCTGCTCGACCTGGCCGAGCGGTGGGGCAGCCGGGTGGTGTGGGCGAGCAGCGCCGCCACGTACGGCCGCGGGGCCGCCCCCATGCGGGAGAGCCAGGAGCCGGGGCCGCTCAACGTGTACGGCTACTCGAAGCTGGCGATGGAGCGGCTGGCGGCGGTGTACGCCCCGCGGCTTAAGCACCCGATCGTCGGGCTGCGGTACTTCAACGTGTACGGCCCCGGCGAGCAGCACAAGGGGAAGTTCGCCAGCATGATCCACCAGCTCGCCAAGCAGATGCGGGCCGGCAAGCGGCCGCGGATCTTCGCCCCCGGCGACCAGCGGCGTGACTTCGTCTACATCGACGACGTGTTGCAGGTGAACCTGCGGGCGATGGCGGCGAAGAAGTCCGGCGTGTTCAACGTCGGGGCCGGCAGCAGCGCGAGCTTCAACGACGTCGTCACCCAGCTCAACCGGGTGCTCACGACCGACCTGCCGCCGGAGTACTTCGCGAACCCGTACGACTTCTTCCAAACGCTGACCGAGGCCGACCTGACCGAGTCCCGCCGGGCCCTCGGGTACGCGCCCGCGTACGACTTGGCCAAGGGCGTGGACGCCTACCACGCGTCGGGGACGCTCGGGGCGGAGTGAACGCAGGTGGGGATAGCTCCACGATCGGGGCGCGCGAAGGTCGGCATCGTCATCCTGAGCACAGCGCAGGACCTCTCGTCCACCGCGCCGCCGGGTTAGCAGTTCTGGGAGCGTGGGATGTGAATGGGTGGCTGTATCGAGCGTTCGACGGGGCCATCCTTTCACATTCCACTCCCCTTCGACCGCTGGCCCGGCCGCGCGGTGGACGAGAGGTCCTTCGCTGCGCTCAGGATGACATCGTCAGGGACTATTTGCCCACTGAAAGGGTCGAAGCGGTTAACAACTCCAGACTCCTCAACTACGATTTTCGACTCCGTCTTTCACAACGTCTGAAAGCTCCACTTTACTCCATGCGTTAGCGCAACGTACGGTACTATCCTCCTCCGCGGACACACACGGGTAGAGGAGGCCGGCGATGGAGCTGAGGGCGAAACTGGCGATCTTGGCCGACGCCGCGAAGTACGACGCGTCCTGCGCCAGCTCCGGCTCCAAGCGCAAGAACGACGGCAAGCAGCTCGGGGACACGAACAAGGTCGGCATCTGTCACAGTTACACGCCCGACGGCCGGTGCGTGTCGCTGCTCAAGATCCTGCTGACCAACTACTGCATCTACGACTGCCAGTTCTGCGTCAACC
>JAQGHJ010000889.1 GCA_028288905.1 Phycisphaerales bacterium
CGCCCGGTCCGGGGCGGCGTAGTCGAGCCGCGGGCACGCCCCGCGGAGCCGCCCGGCCTCGGCGTGGTCCCGGCGGGCGCTGGCCTCCAGCATTGCGACGAGCCGCTCGGCGGGAGTGAGCACGGCGTAGTGCCGGGCGGCGGCGGTCGTGGTGAGGTTCGCGGCCATGCGTCGTCGTTCCGTTCCCGCCCCACTCAGTACCGCTTGGCGTCCTTCCGCCGCTTGGCCTCGGCCCGCTGCTGGTCCGCCCTCGCCTTCAGGGCCCGCTCCAGGGCCTCGACCCGGGCCCGCCCGGTCGCCGCGTCCATCGCCCGCAGCGCCAGGGAGGCCACGACGGCGAGCGTCCGCGCCCGGTCCAAGGAGCCGGCGTGCGGGTCCTGCCGCACCGCCTCGGCCTGCTCGGCCAGGAGGTCGACCACGTCGGCCGGGTCCCGCAGGGGGAGCGGGGGCACGGGCGGGAACGCCGCCTCGGCCGCCGTCCGGCGTTCGAGCTGGGTGATCCGGCGGGCCAGCGTCACGGCGCGTCCTCCCCGTCGTCGTCCGCCCCGCCGTCGTCCCCGGCACCGCCCGGCTCGTCGGCGTCGTCCTCGTCGCTGGCGTCGTCGGGCTCGTCGGCGTCGCCGTCGTCCTCGTCGACCGAGTCGTCCGCCGCCTCGACGGGCTCGACCGCCCGGCTCGGGACCGCCCGCCGCGGGGCGGCCGCCGTCCGCTCGAGCTCCTCGACCCGGGCGGCCAGGTCGTCGAGCTCCACCCCGTCCCGCCCGAACCGGAGCAGCACGCTCGCGGCGGTCACCTTCGCGCCCGCGCCGGCCCCCGGGTCGTTCATCACCCGCACGAGCGTCGCGACCGCCACCGGGGCGTACCGCTGGGTCAGCCCGACCGCCTGCCCGAACGCGTCCCGCCGCGCCCGCAGGACAGCCGCCCGGAACTCCGGGGTGGCCGCCCACCGCCGCAGCGTCCGCTCGTTCACCCCGGCCGCCGCCGCCGCCCGGGTCAGGCTCGGTTCCCGCAGCAGCGCCTCGACCGCCCGGCCCTGTCGGGGCGTCAGCCCGTCGTCGGCACCGAACGCGGGGACGGCCGGTGCGTCGGTGGCGGAGTCAGCGTTGTTGGTGTCCGGTCGGGTCACCCGGCCCCCCCGCCGCCGGTGGGCTCAGCCCCGGCCGCGTGCCGCTCGGCCGTCTGGCCCGTGTACCGCTCCCACCGCTGGACGATCACGTCGCAGTACGCCGGGCTCAGCTCCAGCGCGTAGCACCGCCGCTTCTGCCGCTCGCACGCGATGACCGTGCTCCCGGACCCGCAGAACGGCTCGTACACCCCGTCCTCCGCCCCGCCGTGGTTCCGCACGGGCCGCTCCATGCATTCGACGGGTTTCTGCGTCCCGTGCACCGTCTCGGCGTCCTGGTCCTTCCCGTCGATGTCCCAGATCGTGGACTGGGTTCTGTCCCCGCACCACTTCGCCGACCCGCCGGGCCGGACCGCGTACCAGCACGGCTCGTGGCCCCAGTGGTAGTGGCCCCTTGAGATCGCGAACCGCGGCTTCCGCCAGATCAGCTGGGACCGCACCTCGAACCCGGCCGCCTCCAGGTTCGCCGCCACCTCCGCCGCGTGCCGGCCGGCGTGCCACACGTACGCGACCCGGCCGGGGAACAGCCGGTAGGCGGCCGTCCAGTCCACCCGGTCGTCGTTCGCGACCACCCCGGTCCGCTTGCTGTCGTTCAGCCCCTCCCGGTGCCGCCACTCCGGGTCGTAGGAAACTCCAAATGGGGGGTCAGTCGGCGTGATGAACGGGGTTGCCCCGGCCAGCACCCGGGCCACGTCCTGCGGGTTCGTGCTGTCGCCGCAAAGGAGCCGGTGGCTGCCGAGCACGTACAGGTCGCCCGGCCTCGTGACCGGATCAACCGGCGGCTCCGGCACCTCGTCCGGGTCGGCCAGCCCGGCGTCCGCCGCCCCGGCCAGCCGCTCCAGCTCCGCCGGGTCGAACCCGAGCAGCCCGAGGTCGACGTCCAGGTCCTTCAGCCCGGCGAGCTCGGCCGCCAGCAGGTCCTCGTTCCAGTCGGCGATCGTCGCCGTCTGGTTGTCGGCGATCCGGTACGCCCGCGCCTGCGCTTCCGTCAGGTCGGCCGCGACGTGGACCGGCACCTCCGTGTACCCGAGCTTCTTGGCGGCCTTCAGGCGGGTGTGCCCGACGACGACCACCCCGGCCGCGTCGACCACGACCGGCTGCCGCCAGCCGAACGCCTTCAGCGACTTGGCGACCGCGTCCACCGCCGCGTCGTTGCGGCGGGGTTGTGCTCGTACGGCAGGACCGCGTCGATCGGCCGGGTCTCGATGTGCATGGCATTCACTCCTGTGATTGTATCTACTTCGTTCACTTAGGTCGCTCCTTTATTCGCCGGATTGTCCGGCTTCGTCCGGCGGTGGCGGGCGGCCGGCCCGACGCCGTTGGCGGGCGCGGCGGGGCGCCCGCGCCGGACCCGCCACCGCCAACCGCGGGCGGGGGCCGTTGCCGTTGGCCATCC
>JAQGHJ010000173.1 GCA_028288905.1 Phycisphaerales bacterium
GGCATCGACCCGTGGGCCCGCCGCGGGTGAGTTGGAGCGGTGCCTGGAACTTACCCCGACAAGATTCGCCGCGGCTCCGGGACTGGTCGGGAAGTGCGGGTGATCCGGCACCCGTCCCCCGTTTTGCCGCTGGACCGCAGGTCCGCCCGAACGTCGAGGACCGGTGGTGTTCGACGTTCGGGCGACCTGCGGTCCAGCGGCTAAACGGGGGAGGCGGGCGGGCACCGCTACGTGATCCCAACCCACGACCCATACCCTCCGACCCACCGCCTCCGACCCTCGCACGAGGACGCCGTCGCCCATGCACCTTGCCCCCCGCGACATCGACAAGCTCACGCTGCACGCCGCCGGGTGCCTCGCCCAGAAGCGGCTCGCCCGCGGGCTGAAGCTGAACCACCCCGAGGCCGTCGCCCTGATCGCAACCCAGTTGCTGGAGCTGATCCGCGACGGCCGGCGGGTGGCCGAGCTAATGGACGTCGGCCGCCGGTTCCTCGGCCGCCGGCAGGTGATGGCGGGGGTGCCGGAGATGATCTACGACGTCCAGGTCGAGGGCACGTTCCCGGACGGGACGAAGCTCGTCACCGTCCACCACCCGATCGCGGCCGAGGACGGCGACCTCGCCCTCGCCCTGTACGGCAGCTTCCTGCCGGTGCCGGACCTGAGCGCGTTCGGACCCCCGGCTCTCGGCGACGGGGCGATAGCCGCCGACGCAGGCACCGACGCCGCCAGCCTCGCCCCCGGCGCGGTCACCCCGGCCGCCGGCGACATCGAACTGAACGCCGGCCGGGCGACGGTCGAGCTGGCCGTCACGAACCTCGGCGACCGCCCGGTGCAGGTCGGCAGCCACTACCACTTCGTCGAGACGAACGCCGCCCTGAAGTTCGACCGGTCGGCCGCGTACGGCATGCGGCTAGACATCCCCGCCGGGACGGCCGTCCGGTTCGAGCCGGGTGACACGAAGACGGTCACGCTCGTCGCAATCGCCGGGAACAGGGTGATCCGCGGCGGGAACAACCTAGCCGACGGGCCGGTGAGCGAGGACGGGCGGCGGGTGGCGATCGAACGGGCGGCAGCCGGGAAATTTGCCGACGTGCGGTAATGCCGAGCAGGAATGACGACTGGTCCACGGCCAGACCACGATTTCGCACTTGAGGTGACGCCCCGCCATGCCCCACCGCATCCCCCGCGCCGCGTACGCCGACATCTACGGCCCCACGACCGGCGACACGGTCCGCCTCGGCGACACGGCCCTCACCATCCTGGTCGAACGGGACCTGACCGTGTACGGCGACGAGTGCAAGTTCGGCGGCGGCAAGACAATTCGCGACGGCATGGGGCAGGCGACCGGCGTGTCGCAGGCCGACGCGCTGGACGTGGTCATCACCAACGCCCTGATCGTCGATTACACCGGCATCTACAAGGCGGACGTCGGGATCAAGGGCGGGCTCATCGCCGGCATCGGCAAGGCCGGCAACCCGGACGTGATGGCCGGGGTGTCGGCCGGGATGGTCGTCGGAGTGACGACCGAGGTGGTGGCCGGCGAGGGGCTGATCCTGACGGCCGGCGGGATCGACACGCACATCCACTTCATCTGCCCGCAGCAGGCGAACGAGGCGATCGCGGCCGGGCTGACGACGATGGTCGGCGGCGGCACCGGGCCGGCCACCGGCACCTGCGCCACTACCTGCACGCCCGGCGCGCACCACCTCAAGCTGATGTTGCAGGCGACGGACGCGCTGCCGCTGAACTTCGGGTTCACGGGCAAGGGCAACTCGGCCAAGCCGCAGGGGCTGGGCGAGCAGATCATCGGCGGGGCGATCGGGCTGAAGCTGCACGAGGACTGGGGCACCACGCCGGCCGCCATCGACTGCTGCCTCGACATCTGCGAACAGTACGACGTGCAGGCGACGATCCACACGGACACGCTGAACGAGAGCGGGTTCGTCGAGGCGAGCATCGCCGCGTTCAAGGGCCGGACGATCCACACGTATCACAGCGAGGGGGCCGGCGGCGGGCACGCGCCGGACATCATCCGGGTGTGCGGGGAGCCGAACGTGTTGCCGAGCAGCACGAACCCGACCCGCCCGTACACGGTGAACACGCTCGACGAGCACCTGGACATGCTCATGGTGTGCCACCACCTGGACGCGAACCTGCCGGAGGACGTGGCGTTCGCCGAGAGCCGGATCCGCGGGGAGACGATCGCGGCCGAGGACGTGCTGCACGACCTGGGGGCGATCAGCATCATCAGCTCCGACAGCCAGGCGATGGGCCGGATCGGCGAGGTCGTCACCCGCACGTGGCAGACGGCCGACAAGATGAAGCGGCAGCGGGGCAAGCTGCAGAGCGACCCGAGCGGACACGACAACTTCCGGGTGAAGCGGTACGTGGCCAAGTACACGATCAACCCGGCCGTCGCCCACGGGTTCGGGCACGTGCTCGGCAGCGTCGAGGTCGGCAAACTGGCCGACCTGGTGCTGTGGAAGCCGGCGTTCTTCGGGGCGAGGCCCGAGCTGGTGCTCAAGGGCGGGTTCATCGCCTGGGGGCAGATGGGCGACCCGAACGCGAGCATCCCGACACCGCAGCCGGTGTACATGCGGCCGCAGTTCGGAGCGCTCGGCCGAGCGACCGGGGCGAGCTGCCTGGCCCTGGTCAGCCAGGCGTCGCTCGACGACGGCGGGGTGCTCGCCTACGGTCTGAACAAGCAACTGACGGCCGTGAAGGGGTGCCGGTCGATCGGCAAGAAGGACATGCGGCTGAACGACGCGACCCCGGCCATCACCGTCGACCCCGAGACGTACGAGGTGACGGCCGACGGCGTGCCGCTGACGTGCGAGCCGGCGAAGGTGCTGCCGCTGGCGCAGCGGTATTCGCTGTTCTAAATCAGCGATCACTACGGCGTAGCGGGATACCCCGCGGTGGCGGAAGAACTGGCGGCAGTCGTCCGGGGTGATGGCGGCGACCGCCGTGTCGATCGCGCGACCCGGGCGGCCGCTACGTCCGGGCGGGCCTGCTCGGCGGTTCGGTCCGAATTTCACCAAGCGTCAGTTCCGACGCCCGCAGCCGCTGGCGGGCCCGCCGGGTCCCGGACGCGCCCGCGCCAGGACGGGCTCCGTGCGACGCCGCTCCTTCCCGCGGCGGAACGCACTTAACCCCGTCGGGGGCGCCACACCAAACGGGCGTTGCTTTAAGGGTTCGCGTCGCGACTACCACAAGTCCGTGCCGGATTGCGCAGCGACCCCCCGCATTCCTGCTGCTCCGAGTGCCCCGCCCAAGCCGCGGGCGCAGCACTGCGAAGCCCCGGGTTCTTCTCCCAAGAGCCGGGGCAGTCACACGCTCGACGCGGGGTGACAAACCGATTGCCCGCCCCTACAACCGCCACCGCATGGCCGTCCCCGCTCCCGCCGCCGATCCGACCCCGGGGCCGCCGCCGCTCGGCCACGAGCCGCGGCCGGCGGTGCCGCGCCTCCGCGACCGCGTGCCGCCCGAGTGGGCCTACCTGCTGCCCATGCTCGTGTTCCTCGGGTTCACCCAAGTCGGCGGGTCGTGGCCGGTCCTGTTCCCGGCCGTCTATGTCGCCAAGACCGTCGTCGTTGCCGGGTTGCTCGTCTGGCTGTGGCCGGCGTTCACCCGCATCCGTTGGAACCACTGGTGGCTCGGGGTGCTGCTCGGCGTCGTCGGCATCTTCCAATGGGTCGGCATGCAGCTCTGGCTGCAGGACGCGTTCGCCGGGCTCCCGAAGCCGTTCCGGTGGTTTCAGCCGTCGCCGGCCGACGAGTGGTTCGACCCGTTCGCCCGGTTCGGGCCCGGGTGGGGCGGGTGGGCGTTCGTCGCCATCCGGGTGGCCGGGGCCGTGCTCGTCGTGCCGGTCATGGAGGAGCTGTTCTGGCGGGACTACCTGTGGCGGCGAGTCGTCGCCCCGAACGACTTCAAGCTCGCGGCCGTCGGCGAGTGGGACAAGGCCGCCTACGTCGTCGTCGCCGTCGCGTTCGCGGTCGTCCACGGCAACTGGTGGCTGACTTCGATCGTGTGGGCGTTGATGATCGGCGGGCTGCTGGCGTACACCAAAAGCCTCGGGGCGTGCATCGCCATGCACGCGACGACGAACCTGCTGCTGGCCGGGTACGTGCTTTGGACGAGGGACTGGTCGTTCTGGTGAGCCGGCCCGGCGGGTATGATCGGCGGCATGACAGCCATCGCCGGCCAGACGCGGGATGAGACCCAGCCGATCCGCTGCCCGGCGTGCGCCGCAGCCATGGAGCCGGTGCCGTTCGGCGGGGTGACGGTCGAGCGGTGCACGGCCTGCCGCGGGCTCTGGTTCGACGCCCGCGAGCAGGAGCGGCTCCGGGACCTGCCGGGGGCGGAGGCGATCGACCTCGGTGTCCCGCCCGCCGGGCCGGCGGCCGTCGTCCCGCCCGCCAAGCGGCAGTGCCCGGTCTGCCACACCGCGATGATCGGCATGGCCGACCACCGCCAGCCGCACCTGCACTTTGAGTCGTGCACCGTCTGCTACGGCGCGTTCTTCGACGCCGGCGAGTTCCGGGACTACAAGGAGGTCACGCTCGCCGAGTCCGTCCGCCGGCTGTTCGGGCTGCGCAAGAAGTGAATGCGGCCCCGTCGTGGCACGGGTTTCCAACCCGTGTGAGGGGGTCGTCGCGCCGGCGAACAGCGATTTATGGCTGGAACATCATGGGTCGCACGGTCAGCCCAGTGCCGCAGTCGTTCGCGTCGGAAAAGGAACGCGACTACTGGCACATGGCGCAGGACATCGCTTACCGGGCCGGTGCCGCCATCGTCGAGCGGGACGGAGCGAGTTGGCTTATCACGTCCGGGAACGAGAAGCTCCTCTACCGTCCGACCGAGGACGGAGGGTTGTGGTGGCAGAGTTGGCTTCGGCTCCAAGAGCAGTATCCCGGTCTCTCGCGCCTTTGGGTCGGGGGTCGCGCGATCACCAAACCTGGGCAGGTCTGAACGCTTGCGCCGCTCGGTCCGCCGTACAGTGTCGAACCGCTAGCTGTGGACTTGCTCGTTCGCACGGGTTGGAAACCAGTGCCACGACGGACCGAAGTCGCGCTGCGGTGGCAGCCCATCCCCTTCCGCCCTACGATCCGGCCGGTCCGTCTTTCCTCGCAACTCACCCCGCGATGCACCCGAACCCCGACACCGTTGACGTCCCGGCGGCCGCCGCCGGGTTCGAGCCCCGGCGGCTCTACCTGGACAACGCCGCCACCAGCTTCCCGAAGCCGCGGGGGGTGACGGAGGCGATGGTCCGGTACGCGACCGACCTCGGGGCGTCCGCCGGGCGCGGCGCGTACCGCGAGGCCGTGGCGGCGGGCGCGCTGATCCACGAGTGCCGCCGCCGGATCAACCGGCTGCTCAACGGCGAGCGGGCCGAGCACGTCGTGTTCACCCTCAACTGCTCGGACGCGCTGAACTTGGCGATCAAGGGGCTGGTCGACCCGGGCCGCGGGCCGGCCCACGCGGTCTGCACGCACATCGACCACAACTCGATCCTCCGCCCGCTGCACGCGCTGGAGAGCCGCGGGCACTGCGCCGTCACCCGGGTGCCGGTCGATCCGGCCACCGGGCTGGTCGACCCGGACGACGTCCGCCGGGCGATCCGCCCGGACACGAAGCTCGTCGCCCTCACCCACGCCAGCAACGTGACCGGTACCGTCCAGCCCGTGCGGGCGATCGGGCAACTGTGCCGGGAGCGGGCGGTGCCGTTCGTCGTCGACGCGGCCCAGTCGGTCGGGCACGTGCCGATCGACGTCCGGGCCGACTGCGTCGACCTGCTGGCCGCCCCCGGGCACAAGGGGCTGCTCGGGCCGCTCGGCACCGGGTTCCTCTACGTCCGCCCGGGCGTGGAGAAGATGCTCCGCCCGCTGCGGGAGGGCGGGACCGGTTCGGTCAGCGAGCAGGCCGTGCAGCCCGAGTTCATGCCGGACAAGTACGAGCCGGGCAGCCACAACGCGGTCGGTTTGGCCGGGCTGAGCGAGGGCGTCAAGTACGTGCTCGACCGGACGGTCGAGGCGCTTCACGCCCACGACCAGGACTTGATCCGCACCTTCATCGACGGCTGCTCGGACATCGACGGCCTGACCTACTTCGGCCCGCAGGGCGTTCGGAACCGGATCGGCGTCTTCTCCGTCCGCGTCGACGGGTACGACCCGCAGGAACTGTCGGCCGTGCTGGAGTCGAGCTACGGCATCCTCACCCGCAGCGGCCTGCACTGCGCCCCGCTCGCCCACGCCGCGATCGGGACGGCCGACGGCGGCGGCACCACCCGCCTCAGCTTCGGCCCCTTCCTGAGCAAGCAGGACGTGAAGTTCGCGACCGACGCGCTGGCCGAGGTGGCGGCGGCGGCAGTGGGCAGTACGCGGTAGGCAGAGGGGAAGAGGCAAAGAGCGGAAGAGGGGCAGTGCGGATGGGGGAGCGGACGCGGGCGCGGTCCGCTGCTCCCCCATCCTCGTTTAGCCGCTGGACCGAAGGTCCGCCCACGTGGGGGCATGCCCGTCCGGCACCGACGGAACCCGTGCCCGGTGCGGCTTGACACCCCTTCCGAGCGGTTTGATACTTTCCCGTTTCGCCCGGCCGCGCGCCGGGCGAGCGCGGCACGCCCGCGGAGTTCGCGCGAGGGAGTACGAGCCTTGACCAAGCGGATCGGCCGGTTGTGCGTGGTGTGGGCGGCCGCCGCGGCTGCGTGCGGCGGCGTCGCCGGCGGTTGCGCGGCCGCGGGGGCAGCCCCCCAGGCCGGCGGC
>JAQGHJ010000901.1 GCA_028288905.1 Phycisphaerales bacterium
TGATCAAGCCGGTCACGACGTTCGCTGACGGACGCTGTGTCGCCAGGATCAAGTGAATGCCGACGGCTCGGGCCTTCTGCGCGATACGGACAATGCTCGCCTCGACTTCCTTGCCGCTGGTCATCATCAGGTCGGCCAACTCGTCGATGATGATGACGATGTACGGCATCTTCTTCGGAATCTTCGCTTCTTCCTCTGGCGTGCCCGGCTGGAAGCGCTCGATCAGTTCCTCCTGCGTCAGACTGTTGTAGCCCTTGATGTTTCGTACGCCTGCCTCGGCCAGGAACTCGTACCGCTCGTCCATCTTTTCGCAGGCCCATTCCAGCACACTCGTCGCCTTGCTAGCGTCGTTGATGACGGGGCACATCAGGTGCGGGATGTCCTTGTACATCGCCATCTCGACCACCTTCGGGTCGAACAGGACGAGCTTCACGGCGTCCGGCCGCTGCTTGTACAGGATCGACATGATGATCGTGTTGATGCAGACCGACTTGCCGCTGCCGGTCGTGCCGGCGATCAGCGCGTGGGGCATCTTGGCCAGGTCGGTGATCAAAGCCTCGCCGCTGGCGTCCTTGCCGAGGAACAGCGGGATGTCCATCTTCGCCAGCTGTTCCGGCGGGGCGATCTGCATCAGGTCCTTGAACCGGACCTTTTCCTTCTGCTCGTTCGGCACCTCGATCCCGACCGTGTTCTTGCCCGGGATCGGGGCGACGATGCGGATCGTCTCCGCCCGCAGCGACCGCTGAATGTCGTTCGACAGCCCGCTGATCGCGCTCACCTTGATGCCGGGCGCCAGGGCCAGCTCGTACATGGTGATGACCGGGCCGGTGTCGATCTCCGTCACGTGGGCGTCGATGTTGAACTCGCGGAGGGCCTGCTCGAGCAGCGCCGCCTGATCCCGAACGAACGCCTCCTGGCTCTCGGCGTACCCGCCCTCGGCCTCGTCCAGGCAGCTCCAATCGGGCAACTGGTACTCGCCGAGGTCCTGCGGCGGCGGCGGCGAGGGGGCCGACTGCCGCGGCTTCACCATCGACGGCAGCTTGACGACGATGTCCTTCCGCACGACCGGGGCCTCGGGCACGAGGCCGTGGCCGGCGTCAATCGCCGCGTCGTCCTCGTCGGCACCGATCGGGATGGCGCCGGCTGTGAATGCGCCGACCACGTCGTCGTCATCTTCGTCGTCGACGCCGTGCCCCGGGCCAGCGTCCACGGCACGGGCCTGGGCGGACATTTCGACGTCGGAATCGAGGTCGTCCGGGTCCTGTCGCGTGACGGCGGCCGGCACCGGTTGTGCGACCGGACGGACGACGGCCGGCGATACCGGTGCCGCGACCGCCGGCCGTGCCGGCATTGCCGCCGGGCGGAACACGACCGCGGGCGCGGCTGCGGCGACGGCGGCTACCGGCGCGGCGTTCGCCCGCGGCACCTGCATCGGCGGCTGGCCGGGCAGGCGGATAACCGGGGCGGCCCGGACGGGTTTTTGTTGGTCTGGCGGGGGGATGACGGCCGGCTCGCTCGGGCCGAAGTCGTCCGGGTCGTCCGCCCAGGCGGCCTCGTGGGCGGCCCCGTCGCCGCCGCCGCCGGCCGTGTACACGGTGGCGTCGTCGTCCCGATAGCTGAGCTCGATGTCCTCGTCGGCGGCCCCGCCGCGGCCGGCGCCGCGCGCACCGCCCTCGGTCGGGTCGTCGTTGTTCAGCGTGGCGATCACCGCGTCGTCGGCCGCCCGCGACCGGAACCCGGCCCAGTTGCCGATCCGCTGCATCCAGTTCGACTGCTCGGCCGCGGCGACGGCCGACGGGTCCGGGCGAAACACCTGCCCGCCCCGGGCCGGCGGGATCGACGCCGCCCGGGCTGCGAGCGCCGCCGCCGGCGTCAGCTTGCCGGCCAGCGCCTTGCGGGCGACCACTCGCTGCGGCCGGCCGTCGTCCTGTTCGTCCTCGCCGTCGTACCCGGCCGGGCGGCCGAATACGGCGTCGCGGGTGACGAACCCGGGCAGCGCCGGCAGTCGGGGCAGGGCGTCGAAGTGGAACCGCACCTGCGGGACTTGCTCCTTCACCCGGGTGGCCAACAGCCCCAGCGCCCGCGGGGCTGCCAGCAGCAGGTCGTCCGCCGCCAGCAGCAGGCCGATCAGCAGCGCCAGACCGAGCAAGAGCAGGGTGCCGGCCGTGCTGAAGTACTTGTGCAGGAACCCGGCCGCCCCGATGCCCAGGACGCCGCCCCGGCCCTCCGGCAGTCCGGCCGGCGACCCGGGCCAGAAGTGGTTCACCCCGGCCGCAAACGCCACGGCCACCAGAGTGAGCCCCACCGCCCGCATCCACACGTCCCCGACCCGGGCCCGGGCCAGGAACCCGCCGAGCAGCACCCCGGCGAACGCCAGCACCGGGAACACGCCCTGCCCGACGGCCAGGTACGCCCCGTACGCGACGACCGCGCCGGCCGCCCCGCACCAGTTGGCCGTCGGCGGGTACGGGTCGACCGCGTGGCTCGGCCAGTCGGTCGGGCTGAAGCTCCAGAAGCTCAGCAGCAGGAACGCCCACAGCCCGGCGGCCAGGAAGAAGGCGACCGTCTTCGGCAGGTTGGATCTGGTCATGGGAAGAGTCATTAGTCCTTGGTCATTTGTCCTTGGTCATGGGTCCTTCGTCTCCGGCCGTGGTGGCGGGAAAGGCGTCGCCCGATGGACAGCGACTGACGCCCGACTTCCGGCGACCGGTACGAAGGACCAAGGACCAAGGACAAATGACTATTACGCGCCGGTATGCCCGAACCCGCCGGTGCCGCGGGGCGTCTCGTCCAGCTCGTCGACCTCGACCCACGTCACCGGCGGCACGGGCAGGACGAGCATCTGGGCAATCCGCATGCCGCGTTCGACGACGAACGGCTCGCGGCCGTGGTTGATCAGCGGCACCTGCACCTCGCCTCGGTAGTCGCTGTCGATCGTGCCGGGCGCGTTCACGAGCGTCACCCCGTGCCGGCTCGCCAGCCCGCTGCGCGGCCGGACCTGGGCCTCGTACCCGGCCGGGACGGCCATCGCGAACCCGCACGGGACGACGGCGATCCCGCCCGGCTCGATCCGGACCGGCTTGGCGACGGCCGCCCGCAGGTCGAACCCGGCCGCCTCGGCGGTCATCCGGGCCGGCACGGGCAGGTCTTCGGTGCCGGGAAGGCGTTTGATAAGGACGGTGATCGGGTCGACGGTCAACGCGGCCCCTGTGGCGGAAATCGGCAGATCGCCCGCAGCGGCAGTAGCGCTACGGCCGGCCAGGGTGTGCTAGCACCGGATGTGTTATCGGACAAGCATGCCGCCGAGCAAGAATTGCCCGCGGCTTGCCTACTTGGTGACCTAAGACGGAGCCAGGGAGGCGTCGTGGCGAGTAGGCGATGGGCCCGGCGTCAGCTTATCAGAAAGTGAGGCAGCAGCAGGCCGTCAAAGAGTCGATGAGTTACCGAAACATGCGTGGCAGAAGTCCGGACTTACGCAATACGAGCAGCCGCCGGAAGACATCACTCCTAGTAGCCTGATGGCCGGCTCGTTGGTACTGCTCGAACAGGCGGTCGAATTCCTCGGTGTAGGCGAGATCATCCACCGTCCGGCCGACACTCCGGTACGCATCGATCAAGTCCGCGTCTGCCTTGGGCAGGTCGATCACTGCGACGAACGGATCATTCTCGACTGAGTTTCCCATGGCGTGACTTCCTAGGGTAACGACTCTCGAATGATAGCCGTTCGGGCAGCGGCGTCGCGGTCCCGGAACAACGACTTGGCCGTGATCAGCATCGCGTCGAGCTCCCTCAGGGCAAGGGGCCGCTCGCTATACGGGACAGTGTACTTGGCCAGCCCGTCTGCCAAAGCGATTTCGCCGTCCGTCCCAACCGGTAAGCGGAGAAAGACGCCACGCTGTTGCAGGGCACGAACGTTGTCTCCGATCAAAGCCATGTCGTTGATGAGCACTTTCCCGGCGACGCTCGCCTTGCTCAACTGACGGCGGTCGAACACCCAGACGGCCACCTCGCCGGTGGGGGGAGGCACCGCACCCTCGAATGCGAAGTAAGCCGCCACGTAGGGCGAACGAGACCAATCCAGCACGGTCGTCGGCAATCCGTGGTGTCGGCCGAGCAACTCGAGGCGCTCGCTGTCGGCGATCACGCTCGCCGCTTCGAGCCCGTAAAGTTCATCGGCGAACTCGTTCAGCAGGCGATCGAGCTTCATCTGCCTTTCGCTCGGTGACAGGGCCGCGAATTGGCGGTCGAGTGTCGACTGTAGCTTCCAGTCCCGGTCGCGTTGACCCCTGAAGAGAAAGCTGTCGCGGGCCTCACGCGGTAGGGCCGAGTACCGGAGCATGTGCGTCCGATACTCGGCCCAACTAGCACATGGGATGGTGACCACGTATTGCCCCAGCCGAACCCAAGTCAAGTCCAGTGACCGTCGGCACGACGATCACCGCACCCCCGCCGTCCCCGTCTCGATCGGGGCGGACACGAAGTCCCGCGGGTCGGTGATCTTGCCGGTCAGCGCGCTCGCCGCCACGGTCAGCGGGCTGGCCAGGTACACCGCGCTCTTGGTGCTGCCCATCCGGCCGGGGAAGGTGCGGTTCGTCGTGCTGATGCACGTCTCGGTGCTCTGGAGCCGGCCGAACGTGTCGACGGGGCCGCCGAGGCACGCGCTGCAACCGCTGGGGCCGACGAGGCAGCCGGCGTCCAGCAGCACGTCCTCGATGCTCTTCTCGTTGACGTCCTTGGGCATGCCGCGGAGGTTCAGCCGCTGCATGTCGGCGTGCACCTCGGTACTGCCGGGGACGACGAACGTCTTCACCTTGACGTTGTTCCCCTTGAGGATGCTGGCGGCCATGATCATGTCGGTGATCTTGCCGCCGGTGCAGCTGCCGATATACGCCCGGTCGACCGTCACGTCCCTGCAGTTGTGGGCCGTGTCCTTGTTATCCGGGCTGTGCGGCTTGGCGACCATCGGCTCCATCGTCGCCAGGTCCCACTCGTGCTCGGACATGAACCGGGCGTCAGGGTCGTCGGTGACCACGTCCCAGTTCGGGCGGTTGCTGCGGGCGCGGACGTACTCCAGCGTCTTGTCGTCCACGTCGCAGATGCCACTCTTGCCGCCGGCCTCGATGGCCATGTTCGTCAGCGTCATCCGGTCCTCGAGCGTGAGCGACCCGACGCCGTCCCCGCCGAAGTACATCGCCCGGTACGTCGCCCCGTCCACGCCGATCTCGCCGATGACGGCCAGGATCAGGTCCTTGGCCGTCAGGTACGGCGGGATCTGCCCGCGGAACATGAACTTCATCGTCGGCGGGACCTTCAGCCAGGTCTTGCCGGTGCCGAGGACGAATGCCGCGTCGGAGTTGCCGACTCCGGTCGCGATCTGCCCGAACGCGCCGGCCGTACACGTGTGGCTGTCCGTGCCGAGCAGGATCTCGCCGGGGCGAATGTGCCCTTCTTCCGGCAAGGCTTTGTGGCAGACGCCCTTATAGTTCGTCTTGGTCGGGTCCTTGTACGGGTTGGGCATCCCCGGCTCGGTCCGGACGAACTCGGGGTCGTAGTAGTACCGCAGCCCCTGCTCGCGGACGAAGTCCCGGAGCGTTTGCACGTTCCGGTGGCACTTCTCGTCGGCCGTGAAGATGTAGTGGTCCGGGATGATGACCACCCGGTCCTTGTCCCACACCTTGGCGTCCCGCCCGAACTTCTCGTGGAAGATGCCGATCGTGCCCGGCCCGCACACGTCGTGGGTCATGAGCACGTCGACGTCGACCCAGACGTTCTCGCCGGGGTCGACGCGGTCCCGGCCGGCGTGCTTGGCCAGGATCTTCTCGGTCATCGTCATGCCGGGCATCGGGGCAACTCCTCGGGGGAAATCGCGGTCGCGCTCGAAGCGATCGCTGCAAAAGCGGACAAGCCCCACCCGCGAAACGTGTCACGGGCGGGGCAGACCGTTCAGTATAGCGGTGCCGCTAAGGTGTTGCTACGACGGGCGCGAGTGCGGGTTCGGGCGAACGGGGCGGCAGCAATGCCCCGATCCGCAAGGTCCTGCGTCATGCGCCGTAGACGCGGAACGCACGGCATTCGACTGCGGTCGGGCTCGCCTTGCCCTAATCGGTTTCCGGGTCGATCATCCCGCTCATGCACGGTTTGACCGTCGACGCCAATCCCGCCGTCACCACGGATCCCGCGATCCTCTCCTACGCGGCGGCCGACGTAGGCGGGGCCGATCAGCCCGCCCCGGGGGCCCGCAAGGCACTCCTGCTGTTGCTGGCGATCAACCTGTTCAACTACATCGACCGGCAGATCCTGTCGGCTGTCGAGGAGCCGATCAGCAGGGAATTTGGGGTCTCGCAGGGCAAGATGGGCACGCTGATGACGGCGTTCCTGCTGACCTACATGGTCGTGTCGCCCGTGTTCGGTTGGCTGGCCGACCGGGTCAGCCGGTGGCTGCTGATCGGGGTCGGGGTGATCGTCTGGAGCCTCGCCAGCGGCGGGTCGGGGCTGGCGACGACGTTCGGGGCCCTGTTCCTGATGCGGTGCCTGATCGGCGTCGGCGAGGGGGCGTACGGGCCCGTCGCCCCGACCGTCATCTCCGACCTGTACCCGGTCGCCGTCCGCGGGAAGGTGCTGAGCTGGTTCTACGTGGCGATTCCGGTCGGGTCGGCGTTGGGGTACGTGTTCGGCGGGCTGTTCGCGGCACCGGGCAAGTGGCACTGGGCGTTCCTGATGACCATCCCGCCGGGCATCCTGCTCGGCGTGCTGTGCTTCTTCATGCGGGAGCGGCGGGGCGGCGGGAGGCCGGGCGCGGCGGTCGCCGACGCCCCGGCCCGGCGGGCGACGGCGGCCGACTACAAGCGGCTGCTGCGGAACCGGTCCTACGTGCTGAACTGCCTGGCGATGACGGCACTGACGTTCGCCCTCGGCGGGATCGCGTTTTTCATGCCGCGTTACCTCAGCACGGCCAAGGGCATTCCGCTCGGGCAGGCGAACTTCTGGTTCGGGGCGGTGACGGCCGCCGCCGGGCTGGTCGCCACGCTCGCCGGCGGGATGGCCGGGGACGCGCTCCGCAAGCGGTTCGGCGGGGCGTACTTCCTCGTCTCCGCCGCCGGCATGCTGGCCGGGTTCCCGCTGTTCCTGGCCATGCTGTACGCGACGAGCCCGTGGGCGATCTGGACGCTGATCTTCCTGGCCGTCTTCTGCCTGTTCTTCAACACGGGGCCGTCGAACACGGCGTTGGCGAACGTCACCCACCCGTCCATCCGGGCGACGGCGTTCGCGGCGAACATCTTCGTCATCCACGCCCTCGGCGACGCGATCTCGCCGTGGGTGATCGGCA